>NZ_JARAYQ010000300.1:0-9108 GCF_033794505.1 Streptomyces sp. MB09-01
GTGCGTGGTGTGGAGCCTAGACACCTCCACCACACCGGAGGTCTTCGCCATGATCAAGACCCGACACTGTTAACAACGCTCGTGATCAATACACCTAGGCGGGCGGTCCCGGGGCCACCGTCCCTGGCCCCGCCCTCCCCGGTCGGGCAGGGCCAGGAATCGGGTGGCTAGACGCACTCCCACACGGCGGCCTGCGTGCCGGAGGACGTGCTGGCGCCGGGCATGTCCAGGCACATCCAGGTGGGGGCACCGCTCGGGGTGGTGCCGCTGATCCACCAGCCGGGGTTGCCGTCGATGTTGTCCGTGTCCCACCACTTCTGGTTCAGGCCGCCGTTGCAGTCCCACTGGATGATCTTGGCGCCCTTGCGTGCCGTACCCCCCGAGATGTCGAGGCACTTGCCGGAGTTGACGTTGCGCAGCTGGATGAACGTGCCGCCGTCGGTGACCTCCGACTTCCACAACTGCTCGCTCGCGGTCCCGCATTCGCCCTGGACCACCGGGGCCCCGCTGTCGTTCGAGCCGCCCTTCACCTTCAGGCACATGCCGCTGTGGACATTGGCGATCTCGTAGCGGCTGCCCCGCTTGCGCAGCTGCCACAGCTCGTTGGGGGCCAGCATGGCCCCCGGGGCGGAGGCGGTCTGCGCCGTGGGAACGGTGGCGGGGCGGGCCTCGGCGACAGCCTGGGGGGCCGACATCCCCGTCACGGCGATCAGGGTGACCAGACCCGAGCGGATGGACGTGCGCATCGTGGAATTCATGCTCAGTACCTTTCGTGCACGGCTCCGTCGAGGGGTTCGGCGGGCGCCGGTCGGATGGAGGTGGCGCCGGACCGCGGGGGCCGGTCCGGCGCGGTGCCCACTCTGTCCGCCGGCCGAGTCCGAGCGCATCGTGGAAGACCACGAACACGGTGTTCCGCGCGTTCTCGTGGTCAGTCCCGTGGCCCGCCCCCGGCGGTGTCCGCTCCGGCCAGGCCGGCCGCGAGCTGGCTGCGGCGGGTCACCTTCAACTTCCGGTAGGAACTGGTGAGATGGGTTTCCACCGTCCGCCGGGACAGGTGGAGCGCCTCGCCGATCTGGGCGTTCGTGTGCCCCTCGGCGGCGAGGTCGACGACGCGCCGTTCCGCTCCGGTCAGTGCCCCCGGGCCGGTCCGGGCCCGTGTCGTGGTGCGGGCGTTCGCGTCGCGCAGCGCGGCACTCGTCGCGCGCAGCAGTCGGCCCGTCGGCACGGTTGCCGGTTCGCCGCCCCCGTCGCCCGGGCCGCCCCCATCGCCCGGGCCGTCCGCGACCCCCGGGCCGTCGCCGACACCCGCAGGGGACAGCAGCCGGGCCGCCTCGGCGTCGGCGGTGCGCAGATCCTCCCGGCCCCTGCGGCCGAGCCCCGCCCCGATGCGCGCCCTGCCGAGGTCGATCAGGGTCTCGACGCGTTCCACCGGCGCGGGTGCTTCCTCCAGCAGGGCGGCCGCCTCGGTGAGGGACTCCAGGCCCTGCCGGCCGCCGACGGCCGCGGCGTGGGCCCGGAGAGCCCTGCCGACCGTCCGGGGGGTGCCCCAGTGGCGTGCGCGGCACAGTTCCTCCTCGGCCAGCTCCCGTGCCTGGCCCGCCCGGCCGAGACGGACCAGGGCGAGGGCCGCACCGGAACGCCACGGTGTGGCCACGGGGCTGACGAAGTCGCGGGCGCTCTGGCCGGTGCCGCAGGCGAGGTGGTCGTCGAGCGCGGCCTGCCACCGTCCTTCGAAGCCGTGGAGCAGGGCGCGCGCGTAGCGCAGTTCGTTCCACTCCCAGGAGCTGTCCGCGGTGGTCTCGTCGGGTGTGGAGAGGAGCTGCCAGGCCTGGTCGCGCAGGCCGAGCTCGTACCGGGCGAGCGCCACCATGGAGACCAGGTGGGGTGCGCGGATGCCGCGTCCGGTGCAGGTGTGTGCCAGGAGGGTGTTCTCGGCGACGACGCGCCGGAAATCACCCGCCCAGAGAGCGGCTTCCGCCCGGGCACTGAGCAGGCATTGAAGGCCCGCGTCGGTCAGGTCCGGCGGCGCCGGCGGCGCGGGCAGCCCCTGCTGGGCGAGCGCCCGGGCGTCATCCAGCCGGTCGGCCCACTGCAACAGGGTGGCGGCGCTGCCGAGCCAGGCGGTGCGCAGTCGCGGGTGGACCGGTGCCCCGGCCAGCCGGGGCCGGATCCGGGCGAGGACCTCGGCCGCGGAGAGGAGCCCGGCACCGGTCTCGTACTCGGTGATCAGACCGCAGACCAGCGGTTCGACGGCGGGCGGGGCCGTGGGAGCGAGGGTGCGCAGGCCCGCGATGGCATCGCGCCAGGCGACCGCGTCGTGCGAGGAGACGAGGGCGGTGACCGTCCGCAGAACGTGCACCAGCTCGTCGTCGTCGGTGCCGCTGCTCGCCCGGTGCAGGACCCTCAGCGCGCTGTCCGTGTGCCCGCGGGCCGCGAGGGCCGCGCCGAGAGCGGGTGCCGCGGCGGCGCGTTCCTGGCGGTCGGGGTGCAGGTCGAGGCCCGCCCGGAGCCGGCGGACGCCTGCCGCGGCGCTGTGCGGGAACTCCAACGATCCGAGGCGCAGCGTGAGGTCGGCGTGCCGGTCCCGGGCCAGCGGCGGCCGCGTGCGCAGGGCGTGGCGCAGCAGGCCGGCGGCCTCTTCGGTGTGCCCGGCCCGCACGGCGTCGTCGGCCGCCTCCTCCAGGCAGCGGGCCATCCACCGCGCGCGCGGGCGCTCCAGGTGCAGCAGGTGGGCGGCGACGGCCGCGGCGGGGGCGCCGCGGTCGTGGAGCAGCCGGGCGGCCCGGGTGTGCAGGGCCGCCAGTTCGGTGGGGTCGGCCGCGTCCAGTACGGCTTCGAGGGCGAGCGGGTGGGAGAGCAGCCGGGCCAGCCGCGGCGTGCAGGGCGCGGCCGCGTGGCGGGCCGGACAGAGCGTCAGGGCTTCCTGGAGCAGGGCGGAACCGGTGGCGGGGGAGCACCGGGCGGTGATGGCGAGGGCCAGGGCGATGTGGCGGGGCTCGTCGTCGGCGCGGTTGCCGGATCCACCGGGCGAGCGCGGCGCGGTAGCGGGCGGGCGGAGCACCGCCCTGCCGGTCCGGGGTGTGCCCGGATCCCGGGCCGGGGGAGGCGGCGGAGTCGGCCAGGTCGGCGAGGAGGGCCTGTACCAGGGCGGGGTTGCCCGCGGAGGCGTCCCGGCACGTGGCACGCTGCTCGGGAGCCAGCCCGCGCTCGCGCGCGAGCCGTGTGACGGCGTCCTGCCCGAGCGGGGGGAGCGGGTGGCACACGCCCGTGGTCCGGGGCAGCCAGGTGACGTCGGAGTGCTCACGGCATTCGGTCGCCAGCAGCAGGATCGGAAGTCCGGCGATCCGGCGTGCCAGGTAGCCGGTCCAGCGGCGTGACACCAGGTCCGCGCAGTGCAGGTCGTCGACGGCCAGCAGCACGGGCCGGACCGCCGCGGTCCGGGTCAGCAGGTCCAGGAGCCGGTGGAAGACCTCTTGCTCCTGCTGCGGGGCGGCGTCGGCGAAGGGAATGCCGTCGGCGCCGGGGAACACCTGGCGTACGAGGGCGAAGGGGAAGGCGGTCTCCTCGGGCGAGCAGCGCGCCGACAGCACGCGCATGCCGTGGTCGGAACCGGCCCGGCGGACGACGGTGTCGAGCACGGCGCTCCGGCCCCGGCCGGGCGGCGCGGCCAGCATCAGCCAGCTGCCCCTCCCGGAGCGCGCCCGGGCAGCGGCGGCGGCCGCGGCCAGGAGTACGTCGTCGCGTTCGACCAGTACGTGTGTCACTTCCGCCCTCCCACCCCTGTGCAGACGGCTGCGCGCCGTCCGTGAGGGCCCGGAGGGCCCGTAGGGAATCATGGAGGGACGGGGTGCGATAGGTGGGATGATCTTCGGTCAGATTTGCCGGAAACGGCATTATTGGGGCCATCTCGGCCAAGTGGGCAGCGGATTGACTGAATCCGATGGCGACGCAGATCAGATGGTCGGCCTGGATCAGGTGGCCGGCATGGATCAGCTCGCGGCGATCCTGGCCAGCAGCGCGGGCAGGGCCGTGCCGATCGGCTCGCGGACGACCTCGTCGGCCAGGGAGTCGTACGGCGTCTCCTCCGCGTTCACGATGATCAGCCGGGCCCCGGCCTCGGCGGCCATCCCGGCCAAGGACGCGGCGGGCTGCACCTGCAAGGTGGAACCGACGGCGATGAAGACCTGGCACCCCTTGGCCACGGCCATCGCGTGCCCCAGCACCACGGGGTCGAGCCGCTGCCCGAACATCACGGTCGCCGCCTTCAGGATCCCGCCGCACACCAGGCAGGCGGGATCCGGTTCCCCGGCGGCGACCCGGGCCAGCGCCTCGTCCATGCCGGACCGGGCGTGACAGGCCGTGCACACCACCGACCGGGCGGTGCCGTGCAGCTCGAACACCTTGCGCGCGGGCATCCCGGCGAGCTGGTGCAGCCCGTCCACGTTCTGGGTGATGACCCGGACGGGGGTGCCGCCGCGTTCGAGCTCGGCCACGGCCAGGTGCGCGGCGTTCGGCCGCGCCCCGACCGCCCCGAGCTCGGCCCGCATCAGCCAGGACCGGCGCCGGATCTCCGGATCGGCCATGTAGTACTCGTACGTCACGAGCTTCTCGGCGTCCGGCTCCCGGCGCCACAGGCCCTGCGGCCCCCGGTAGTCCGGAATTCCGGAGTCGGTGGACATCCCGGCCCCGCTGAACACTGCGACAAGCGGCTTTCCCATGCTCCGACCCTACGTACCGGCGCCGGGCGCCCGCGACCCCATTACGGCGCCCCGGCCGCGAGGACGCCGGAGGGTCGTTTCTTCGGTGAATCCCGCCCCCCACAGGAGTGAGATCCTCGCGGCTCCCTCCCGGTGCACCGGCCAGCCGGGTACAAAACCGGACATGATGCTCAAGCCCCACAGCCTTGGCGCCCTGCTGCTGACCCTGCTCGCGCTGCCGGCCCTGTCGTCCGTCCCCGCCCACGCCGCGCCGGCCCCGGCCGTCGCCCCCGTCGCGGTCGTGGAGGGGCACACCGCCGATCAGATCAGTCGCTTCCTCGCCACCTTCTACGGCGCCCACGGTCCCTCCCCGCACGACCGCGAGCAGTACGTCTCGCAGAACCTCAAGGACAGACAGCAGGTGGATACGGACTCCGACGTCCTGCTCTGCTCCCAGAACGAACCGCAGAACATCGGCATCGGCCCGGTCACCGTCGCCCGGGCGGCCGGCGTCGGCTGGGCCACCGTCACCACCCACTGGGCCGGCGGGGTCACCGATACCTTCACCGCGTACGTCCGTCTCGACTCCAGGCCCATCCGGCTCGACGACGTGATCTGCGCGGGCTGAAATCCGTACGGTGATCCGCGGTGCCGTCCGTAGGGTGGGCGCATGCCGACGACGACCGCGACCACCACCGTCCTCTACTGCCGCGACCCGCTGCACGAGCGCCGGGCCGACGCCCACTTCGCGGCGGAGGCCCGGCAACTGCGCGCCACCGGCGGCACGGCCCTGCTCGTCGACCACGACGCGCTGCTCGCCGGGGACCCCGAGCGGGCGGTGGCGCGGGTGCCCGAGGGAACGGGAGCCGTCTGGTACCGGGGCTGGATGCTCCCCGCGGGACGGTACGCCGAACTGGACGCCGCCCTGCGCGGGCGCGGCGCCGAACTCGTCGTCACCCCCGAGGCGTACCGGCGGGCGCACGAACTCCCCGGCTGGTACGGGACCTTCGCCGGCCTCACGCCGGTCAGCGGCTGGCTGCCCATGGAACCGGGGGAGCTCCCGGACCCGCAGCGCCTCGCGGCCCTCGCCGCAAGGCTGCCGCCGGGGTCCGCCGTGGTCAAGGACTACGTGAAGTCCCGCAAGCACGAGTGGACCGAGGCCTGTTACGTGCCCGACCTCGCCGACGCGGCCGCCCTGCACCGGGTGGTCGCACGCTTCGTCGAACTCCAGGACGAGTTCCTGGCGGGCGGGGTGGTGCTGAGGGCGTTCGAGACCTTCGTCGCCCCACGGGCGGCGGCCGCGGAGGTGCGCGTGTGGTGGCGGGACGGGGTGCCCCGGCTGGTCACCGCCCACCCCGACAGTGCGGTCGCCGAGGTCCCCGAGGTCCCCGAGCCGGACCTCGCACCGGTACGGGCGGCCGTCGGGGCGCTGGACTGCCCCTTCGTGACCACCGACCTCGCGCTGCGCGCGGACGGGGTCTGGCGGGTCGTCGAAGTGGGCGACGGACAGGTCAGCGACCTCCACCGGGAGGTCGATCTCACCGCGTTCGTACAGCTGTTGACGGCTGGTCAGGCACTCCTGCGCACGCCGTCCGCATCTGGTACAACACCGGCATGACGGGATTCGAGATCACCGGCGCGAGCGCCGCCGACATGGAACTGATGCGCGGCTGGGCCGACGAAGAGGGCTGGAACCCGGGGGACTCGGACCGTTTCGCTTTCGCGGTGGCCGACCCGGAGGGCTTCCTCGTCGGCCGGCTCGACGGCGAACCGGTGGCCTGCATCTCCGCCGTCCGGTACGGGGCCGGCTTCGGCTTCATCGGGCTCTACATCGCCCGCCCGGCCTTCCGCGGCCAGGGCTACGGCATCCGGCTGTGGCACGCCGGGATGGAGCGCCTCGACGGCCGGCTCGTGGGCCTGGACGGGGTCGTCGCCCAGCAGGACAACTACCGCAAGTCCGGCTTCCTTCCGGCCTGGAACAACGTCCGCTACGAGGGGGTCCCCGCGGGGTACGTCGACGGCGCGGCCGAGAACGAGGTCGGAACCGGTGCCGGGGTCGGGGCCGGGGTCGAGGCCTGGGCCGGGACCGACGCCGGGGTCGCGATCGTGGACGCGGCCTCGCTGCCCTTCGGTCTGCTCGCTGCCTACGACCGGCGGTTCTTCCCCGAACCGCGCCCCGCCTTCCTGTCCGCCTGGACCGGGCTGCCCGGCCGGACGGCACTGGCAGCCGTCCGCGACGGCCGGATCGAAGGCCTCGGTGTCATCCGCCCGTGCAGCGCCGCCCACAGGATCGGTCCGCTGTACGCGACCGACCCGGCGGTGGCGGGCGCCCTGCTGCGGCGGCTCGCCCGGCACGCGCCCGGAGGCGTGGTCTCCGTGGACGCGCCGGACGCGAACCCGCAGGCCGCGGCACTCCTCGCAAACCTCGGCCTGGTCCCGGTCTTCGAGACCGCCCGGATGTACACCGGCCCGGCCCCGGACCTCGCCCTGGCCGAGCTGTTCGGGGTGACCAGTCTCGAACTGGGCTGAGAGCGCGGGTGGTCGACCCGTCACCCCCTGCCGGTGCAGGGCCCTGTGAGCCGGACGGCGGTCGCACGGCGCCGCCCGGCCCGTCGTGTCACGGGGGGTCAGAAGTCGAACAGCACGCCCGTGGTGTTCCGGAAGCCGCACGGATTGGCGAAGGTGTACGTGTAGCTGAGCCGGCGGCCCTGCCAGACCCCGTCGGCCGTCACCGTCATCGGGTTCCACTCCCTGGTACACACCGCGTCGGCGGCCGGGGCCGCGAGCGGGTCCAGCCGGGAACCGTTCGCGCGTAACTCGGCGCACGCGGCGACCGGGTTCGGGTGCGTCCCGCCCGGCGTCGGCGCACAGACGAGCGTCACCGCACGCAGCACCGTGCCGCTGTCGGCGTCCTGTCCCGCCGTCACGCCGAGCACGAGTGCGGACGGCGCGTACAGGCTCTCCGTACCGGCCGGCGCGGCCCCGGCCGTACCCGGCCAGGCCAATGCGGTGAGCGCGGTGAGCGCCATGGCGGCGGAACCGAGCCCGAGACCCCTTGCGATGGACCGCATTTCGAACACTCCCTTGGGTTGGCGTTTCGGATAGCGGACAGAGTCTTGCCCACGCGGGCCGTGAACGCCCGTTCGCACCCCCATTTCTCGTCACCCATCGTGTACGGATGAGTGCAGACCGCAGCGGTGCGAGGGGGCTGACCTGTGGGGGAGCGCCCCGCCGAATCGGCCGAACACCGACCGGGAAACGCCTCCGAAACCTTTGGTCGACCGGCCGTGATCGGCCCGGACGGGGTCGAGAACCCCCTCCGGGGGTAGGGCTGGCCCCACCCCCGGAACACCCTCCAGGCCCGCTGCGCCGGGCCGTCCGGGACGGTTGGGTCGAGGCATGGAAAACGACGCGATCCAACTTAGGGACGTCAGCCGGGTCCACGGGACCGGCGAGCAGGCGGTCACCGCCCTCGACCAGGTCTCCCTCGACTTCCCCCAGGGCACCTTCACCGCCGTCATGGGCCCCTCCGGCTCCGGCAAGTCCACCCTGCTGCAGTGCGCCGCCGGACTCGACCGGCCCACCTCCGGCACCGTCACCATCGGCGGCACGGAACTCGGCGCACTGAGCGAGACCCGGCTGACCCTGCTGCGCCGGGACCGGATCGGCTTCGTCTTCCAGGCGTTCAACCTGCTGCCCGCCCTGACCGCCGAGCAGAACGTGGCCCTGCCGCTGCGCCTCGCCGGCCGCCGCCCCGCCGAGGCCGAGGTCCGCGAGGTCCTGGCCCGGGTGGGCCTGGCCGAACGGGCGCGGCACCGGCCCGCCCAGCTGTCCGGCGGCCAGCAACAGCGCGTGGCTCTGGCCCGCGCGCTCATCACCCGCCCCGACGTGCTCTTCGGCGACGAGCCCACCGGCGCCCTGGACTCCCGGACCGGACGCGAGGTGCTCACCCTGCTGCGGGCCATGGTCGACACCGACCGCCAGACCGTCGTCATGGTCACCCACGACCCCGTGGCCGCCTCCTACGCGGACCGTGTCGTCTTCCTCGCCGACGGCCGCCCGAACGGCGAACTGTCCGGCGCGAGCGCCCCGGACATCGCCGCCCACATGACCGCGCTGGAGGCCGCGCCGTGCTGAGCATCGCCCTGCGCACCGCGCGCACCCGCTGGGTCACCTTCGTCGGAAGCTTCCTCGCACTGGCCCTCGGTGTCGGCCTGATCGCCACCATGGGCCTCGCGCTCGCCGCCACCCTGGACGCCCCGCAGCGCCTGCCCGAACGGTTCGCCCAGGCCCCCGTCGTCGTCAAGGGCGACGACGGGGGCCTGGGCGAACCGTTCGGGCAGGCGCTGCGGGGCGTCCAGGGGTGGTCTCTTTAAAAAATTTTAACGTGCCGAAGAAAAAAAAAGGTGGA
>NZ_JARAYQ010000301.1:0-8963 GCF_033794505.1 Streptomyces sp. MB09-01
GGGCGGGGTTGTGGTGGAGTCCGGGGCCGACTTGCGGGCCCATTCGCCGCAGTGGACGCCGATTTTCAACGCGCGCGACATGTTCCATCCGCCGCCCTCCCTGGCGTCCTTGAGGATGTCTCCGCTTGCCGCGTAATCCGGGTAGTCGGCCCGTCGCTGCTGGCCACCCTGCGGTTCCTCGACAACGCCTCCAACGTCCTGCTGGTCGGCCCGCCCGGCGTCGGCAAGACGATGCTGGCGGTCGCACTCGCCCGCTCAGCGGTCGATGCCGGCCGCCGCGTCTACTTCACCGCCGCCGAACTCGCGGCCAAGTGCCACAAGGCCGCCCTCGAAGGCCGCTGGTCGAGCATCATGAGGTGCTTCGCCGGCCCCGCCTGCTCGTGATCGATGAACTGGCAGACTCGGGCTGGGCGCAGGCCGATGCGCGCGAGGCAGACGAAGCGTCGAACGGCGTCGCAGGGGCCCCGGGATCACGGGGGAGCCGGGCCCGAGGGCGGTGCTGACTGGCAGCCCCTCATCCGGGCCCGGCCCGCGGGAGAGCGCCCCGACTTACAGCCTCGGTGTCGCGCCGGGGACGAGGGTGGGTCCCGCCGGGCGGCGGGCCGCAGGGGCTGTCGAAGCGGAGGGAGCGGGGGCTCCGAAAGGAGCTGCGAGGACCGTGCCGGCGGATGCACAGCGTGGGATAGGTGTCGTTCAGCTCGCCCTTGCCGAGGGGACACCACTCCGCTGACCGCACCCGTGTGAACTACGCGACCGTCCACGAACTGCTGGCCGCACGGGCTCAGCCAGAGGGCGATCGGCCGCCAACTCCGCATGACCTCCCCGCACCCTCAAACTCTTGGCCGAGGCAGCCCCCGGAGGACCTGTTCCACGGGCAGTGGCAGGGCCGACCATCCAAACTCGACGCCTTCAAACCCTACCTGGATGACCGCTGGAGCCAAGGCTGCACGAACGCCTGGACGGTGCGGGAGGAGATCGTGCCGCTGGCCGAAGCCGAGACCAGCCCGGCACGGCGCGAGTTCTTGGAGGGATTCCCAGAAGGCTTCGGGCTCGTTGAGGACGGGATCTGACCTTGTGCCACGCTCGCGGAACTGGCGCAGCTCCTGGACGCCCCCGCTGAGGACTTGCTTGGCGTGGGCGGCTGCGCGATGTGCCCGGGATGGCGGCCGTCTCGGGCCGGCGGGCCGTACCTGGTAGCCCGTGGGAAGGCGGGTGTGTCCGGGGCTTGTGGCCGCTGTGGTGTCGGGTGGGCGGGGAGCGTTGCTACTTTTGGAGTATGACTGACAACTCGGCGCCCCGTTCTGGTGGGAGGACTGAGGCGCAGTGGAGCGCCGTTGACCCTTTCGCCCCGGATAAGGCGCGAGTACTCGCGCAGCAGGTCGTGATCTCCCCGGGTGCGCGGCGCGCGTACGTGGCCGCGCACATCGTCTCCGACGAGACCGCTGAGCAGCAGATCCGCCAGCTCCTTGAGCGGATCCTGCAGACGGGCAGGATTGCCCGGAGCCCCTCGGGATGGCGTGCCCGCAGCCACAAGGCCGACAGCCCGGACGACGGTTCGCCCGAGGGCTCGTACGCCTTCATCCTGGACGGCGCCTGCCGTCGGGTCGTTGCGTACTTGGGCCCGGCGGTCTCCTGGTTCGATCAGGAGACCCCCATCCCGACCGAGGAGCTGCTGCACCAACTCGACGAGCGACGCCGGAGGGAAGGAGAAGCCCAGCGCCTCAAGGTGCGGCGGCAGGAGGAGCAGGCGCAGCGGCAGGCGGCCCACGAAGAGCGCATGCGCGTCGAGCGCGCCGAGGCGGAGGCACGCCGAGCGGCGGCACTTCCCGTACCGACCTGGCCCCTGTTCGACGCCGATCAGGCGTACGACTGGGATGGTCAGGCTGTACCCCTGCCACATCCCCGGCGTCCCATCACCGACGAGGAGACGATTCGTCGCACGGGCCGCCGCCCCTACGTCCTCTTCCACGCCGACGCCCTGAACTCCCCGTTCTTCCGCGACGTTCCCCTCGAGGAGCGTCCGCAGGCGCTGCGCGCGGTGGTGGACACTCTGCTGCGGGCACCGACCAAGGGCAGGGTGACCATCGGGCCCGCGTCTATAACGGTCACCGGGCTGAAGGTGACGTTCACATTGACGCCCGACTGCGCCATGATCCGCACTCTCAACCCGCCGAAGCCGGGCAACAACGAGCCAGCGCGCTATCGGGCGGACCGCTGGAAACTTCCCCGCCCAAAGAAGAGCGAGTAGCAGCTCCTCGCCAGCCGCGGCTGGCGGCGGGAACAGCACCAGACATTCAATGCGGTGGTCACGCTGGATCGCCGCAGACAGCTGGGCCCTCGACATCTGCGGCATGACCGGCTAATGCGCCTCCGTCCGGGCGCGTGACCGACGCCCGGGCCCCGCGCAGTCACTGGCAGGAGAACTACGCCGGGCCGTCCCTGGAGCGGCCGGTCCCGCGGTCCTGTTCGTCTTCGCCCCAGCCCCGCGCCGCGCGGCCCCAGGAATGAGGGAGGCCGCCTTCCACGAGCGAACCCGCAGCGTCGGGGAGTGAGCCACCGGCTCATAGTGGCGACCACGACCTTGCCCCTGCTGGCCCGCGACGGGACCAATCGGCCGGTATAGCGGGTCGTCGGCCGCGGCGAGCGCGATGGGCGCCCCGCCTGCGGTGTTCCTACCCTGGAGCGTCGCGAGGTCGTTGTCGTCAAAGGGCCGCCATGCGCCGGTCCGACCCAGAAGGACGACGCCGACCGGGCAACCTGTCTTCCGTACGGTCACGCTCAGCCCGCCCTCATCAGGGGGCGTGGTGGGGGAGCCGATCGGGGAGAGAACGGCAAACTATATGGCCAGGGATCAGGTCTGGGGGGAACGGGCCGCGTGCCAGACCGGCGACCCGGAGGAGCTGTTCGTCGAAGGAGCCGCCCAGGCGCAAGCGAAGGCAGTCCTCCCTGGCTGCCCGGTGCGTACAGAATGCCTGGCCCACTCGCTCGACCACCGCGTCGAGTCTGGGGTCTGGGGAGGCATCACCGAGCGCGAGCGCCGCGCGCTCTTGAAGCGAAGGCCAACGGTCACTTCCTGGAAGCGGCTCCTCGAGGCCGCCCGCAGTGAGTACGACCACAACGCCCCGGTCAGGCCATCCAATGCGGCTGCCAGCTGACGGGGCCCTTTTGTGGAGGGTTAGTCCATATCCAGGAAGTACACGCCGGCCTTGGCGCCGGCGAAGAGCGTGAACTGAACCTCGCTGCCATCCAGAGAGACTGTCTCGCTCCCGGGGTCGATTTCCACGGGTTCGGCACCGACGAGCACGAACTCGCCGTATCCCTCAAAGTCCCCCGGTGAGTCCGCCGCACCGATATGGATCGGTGTGTCATCGGGGAGACCGGAGAGCGCGTCGTGCAGCCTTGCTGCAGTCCACACGTGGGGAGTGTGCTCAAACGTGTCAGCCATGGGAAGAGGTTAGGACCGCAGGGGACAACGAGGGGGTCAGCCGCGCCGCTGATACGGAACGGGCCCATCGCTCGCCAACGGCCTCCGACACTCCGCTGTCCAGCTCGGCTTGCGCCTCCCGGGTACCCGGTCGCTTCGCACCTGGGTGGAACAGTGCCCGCCTACCTCGTACTGGGCACTCTCCAGCGACAAGTCCGTCAGCCCCCCACACCTGGATGAGCTTCTTCATGCGATGACTGCGACCGTCCCCGAGCGCTGATGATCTCGGCTCTATGCAGCACCCCAGCGCCTGAGAAGTTTGACCGATCCCTTTTCCTCGCAGCCTGATGGGAGGCATCGGAGGACGCTGTCGAGAAGGGGGCATACGTGACCAACCAGCTATACGCCTTGATTGGCGTCACACTGGGCGCGGTCTTGTCGTACTTGGTAGGGATGCTGAACGAACGCACGCGCTGGCGAAGAGAACAAGGAGCACGATGGGATGGAATGCTCTTACAGGCATACAGCGACTATGGCCAGGCCATCAAGGAGTGCGTCGTTGCCTACCAGCGGCTCGCTGCTTACCGAGGGTTGACCGAGGATCCCACTCCCATGGAGCCCACGAACGATGGCCTGGAGCAGGCTGCAAAGGCAGAAGCGCGGCGCGCCGCCATGACCGAACCCCTCCGACTTCTGGCCGATCCAGCAACGGCCAACGCTGTCCGGAAACTGAACGACGCCGTTTGGCATCTGGAATGGATGGCACGGGGACGCCTGACAGGAGAAGCAGCCACATGGGAGCAGACATACGGCGTGTACCGGGCCGCCAGGCAAGCATTCTACGAAAAAGCCCGAGCGGGCCTGCAGGTCCCAGGCGGAGTCATCGCTGAACGCGAGATCTGGCCGCCGTCCTGGCGGGCGGGCGCCTGACCGCCCGCCGCTCAACATCTGACAGCGCAGCCCACCACAATCCGGCCATGTGGCCAGTGCCGGCTGGGGCCTGCCGCATCTCTGCCGCTCAAGGCGGCTCAAGGGGAAGGCTCTGGAGCAGACCGGTACCCCGACCGCGGAGAGGTGGGCGGAACCTGGTCGTGCTCAGGCTTGCCGCCGGGGAGATGATGATGGAGCGGCAGGCGGGGCGGCTGCATGATAAGGGGCGGCATCCGGAGGCGGACCGCATCCAGCACGATCTCCTGGATCAGGGGTGACGGCAGGCCGGACGCGGCGGGCCACCATCTTCGGCTGCCCGGTCTCGTCCATCACCACCCCGCTGCTCGCCCTCAGCTTCGTCTTGCGCCTGCGGGCCGCCCTCGTGCTGCTGTGGGCGCTGGGAAGCGACCGGAAACGCCACATCCTCGAGCGGGCGCACGAGCGGGCCATCGCGGTCACGATCGCGTGACTCGAAAACGAAGTCGCGGAGACCTGGTGGGCGCGTGGCCGCCACCGCGCGAAGCCAAACCGCGGCCTGCTGGTGTCCGGCTTCCGGCACTTCGACAACCGCGCCAGCTTTCCGCTCCTGCACGACCCCGCCCGTTTGGCTGCCCCCGGCAGCCAAAACGGCTCACCTCCATCGCCTGCTTCGACCGCCCGACGCACTGGCAGGTGGCCGGCACCGACGGGATGCCCCAAGGGCATCGACCGCTGGCGAGCGCCTTTTGGTCGCCAGCCGGGCCCTGCAAGACGCGGTCCGGACCGCTCGCACGGCGTCCCGGCAGCCCATTCGCAGTGACCACTCCCCAGATGTACGCGGTCTGCATGACCGGCCGCCAGCGCGTCCGACGTCAAACACGCCCAGGGCACGACCGCCGTGCCAACCCCCGTCGGGCGCTCCACATCCGTCGACGCACATCAGCAGGAGCCGTTGCCCGGCAACTGCTCTCCACCTGTCGTGCAAGCCACCGTCAAGTTGGCGCAACCCGAGTAAGAGCATGAGCCAGGGGAGGGAATCGGGGAGGGACCCACGTCGGGCCCCGCGCCGTGGGTGCGCTCACCGGAGCCCCTCGCCCGACTGGCCTCCTTCCACAGCAGGCCGATGCCCGCGGTCGGACGATTGGTGCCTGCTGGGCGTCCCGGCCGGGCTGGCGCAGAATAGAGACCGGTGCGCAGTTTCAAGATCGGGAAGACCGTCCTACGGCGGGACGTGCATCGTGGCGACAGAGCGTGAGAGGACCAGGCCTTACGCGTCGTCAACGACACCTGCGAGGTACTTATCTCGGCCTGTTGTCCCGACGGAGCGCTGTTACCGGTGGACTTCAGTCTCTCGGCTGTTTCAGTCCCTGGGTCTCTTCCATACTAAACTCGCAGGTCAGAGCGTTGATCAGCCATTGTAGAGGGGACTGAAGGGACTGAAGGGACTGAAACGGCCAGTTCCGCTTACATGCGTGCGCGTGTGTATGCGCACGCGTAGAGAAACACCCCCTAACGCTGGGCAACTCATAACTGGCACCTTTGAGTCCCTTCAGTCCCTCGATGGGGAGTGAACCCCCTCTGAACTGGCCTTTTGTCGGAGGGACCGACAGGGGCCAAGTTGGACAGTCCCTCCGCCGGTCCCCACCGCGCAGGCCCGACTCGCCCGGGCTGCGGGGAAGCCCGCTCAGGTGTGTCGGGCCTGCCGCCCTTGACGGTGCAGGCTTTCAAGGGACTGAAGGGACCGGAGAACTGATGCGACAGCAACGAATGACCCCCCACCTTGGGGTAGGCTCTGGCTCTTATTGGGAAACTCGGTCCCTTCAGTCCCTCTCCGGAGGGCCCTGGTCCTCTGACCAGGGACTTTACCCAGGGACTGAAACAACTCTTGGGCCCCTCAACAAGGACAATCAGTGCCGCGCCATGGTGAGAGCAAAAGAAGAGCGCCTGCGGAGAGCTTCGTCAGTCCCTTCGATGTCGCTCTCTGGTGTGCATCACAGGGCTGGCCCGTGCACCCTCTGGCTCCGGGGCGCAAGACACCTGCAGCCAACTGCGACGACTGCCGGCCTGCAGCGCATCCTCCGCAGAGTTGCCCCTGCGGGGCAAGAGGCAAGTGGTGCCACGGCTTTCACGCAGCTACCACCGACAGCGCCAGGCTGAGCGCATGGTGGGGCGACCAGCCGGCGTTCGGGGTTGGGGTGTCCTGCGGTCCCGCAGGACTTGTAGTCCTTGACGTCGACGCACACAGTGCCGAAGTCCCTGCCCGAACGCGGCTCCTGCCAGGAATCGAGATCCACGAACAGGTCAACCTGACAGGCCTGGCCTCCGGTTTCGACACCCTGGCACTGCTGGCGGCTTTCAGAAAGCAGCCAAACCCGTCGGAGGACGAGACGACCCTACGCGTCAAGACACCCTCGGGCGGTCTCCACATCTGGTACCAGGCTCCGCTGTCCGGCATCCACTACCGATCGTCGACGGGGTCCAGTCCCAAGGTGGCGCTCGCCTGGCAAGTCGACGTACGGGCCACCGGAGGCTACATCGTCGCCCCCGCAACCAGGACGCAGGCGGGCACCTATGTCCCCGTCGGACCAGCCCGAGTTCCGGCCCCCCTACCTGACTGGCTCGCGGCAGAACTGCAACGAACCGGGCATGTGGTTTCCGCCACGACTGTTAGCCCACCAGCACAGGCACCACGACACGCCGCGAAGCGCAACAGCACATCCGCTCACCGTCTGCTGGAGCCACTCCTGGCCGAAGTGGAAGGCTGCGCCGCCGTTGCGAACGGAGCGAGCTTCACGGAGAAACTAAACCGGGCGGCCTACACCGCCGGCGGCCTGGTAGCCGCAGGCCATCTCACGGACTTGCAGGCCCGCGAGCTCCTCACGGCAGCGGCTGACGCGGCGCGCCCTCACCAGAGCCACCGCAGCATTGCTGTCATAACCTCTGCCCTGTCCGCCGGTCACAGCCGGCCGCTTCACCTCAAAGGACGCCCATGAGCAGCGCCGACGGCCCGCGTTTTGACGCAACAGCCGCCGCCCAGCAGATGCTCGGCTTCCAGGACCTGCCGGGGCCGACGAGCCTGCCAGCCCAGCAGAGCACCGCAACGGTGCATGAGCCGACCCGGCCATCCGGTCAGCTTCCCGGCCTGCTCTCTGACCGGGGCAACGCCAAGCTCTTCGCCGTGATGTACGGGGACCAGTTTCGCCATGTGGAGGGTTTGGGCTGGTACCACTGGAATCAGTACCGCTGGAAGCGCACGGGAGGAGAGAAGTCCGCACTGTGGGCGGCCGGCGACATGGCCGAGCAGATGCCTATCACCGACCCCACCGGACAATTCAGCGACCGGGACTTGGCCGCGCACCGGCGCAGGTCGATGTCAACTCCCGGGATCAAGGCAATGCTGACCCAGGCGAAAGCCTCACCCGCGCTCGCGCTCGACCCGGACGTCCTGGACGGCGATCCGTACGCCCTGTGCACCCCCGCTGGGGTCGTGGACCTGCATACAGGCGTCCTGCGCAAGCCGGACCCCGAACGCGACATGCATTCGCGCGCCACGGGCGTCGCACCGGAAGCCACGCCGACCCCTCGCTGGCACCGTTTCCTACACGACACATTCGGGGATGATGCCAAGGGCCTGGAAACCATCCAGTTCCTCCACCTGCTCCTCGGCTACTCCATCACCGGAGACGTCGGCGCGCAGGTCCTGCCGTTCCTCTACGGCACCGGCGCGAACGGCAAGTCGGTCCTCCTGGACGTCATGACGCAGATCCTGGGCGACTACGCGCAGGCCGCCCCCCCTGGCTTCCTGATGGAGAAGGGCAAATTCTCCGAGCACTCCACCGAGCTCACCGAGCTCCACGGCCGGCGCATCGTGGTGTGCAGCGAGCTCAAGCCCAATGACAAGTTCGACGAGTCCCGCGTGAAACTGCTGACCGGTGGCGACCGCATCATGGCCCGCCGCATGCGGCAGGACTTCTTCAGCTTCAACCCCACCCACAAGCTGTGGCTGCTGGGCAATCACCGTCCCGAGGTGGCTTCCGGAGGACACGCCTTCTGGCGCCGTATCCGCCTGATTCCGTTCGAACGGGTCGTTCCCGCTGCCCGCAAGATCGACAACTTGGCCAAAGAGCTCGTCCAGAGCGAAGGCCCGGGCATCCTGCACTGGCTCATCGAAGGCGCCCAGCACTACCTCGCCACCCGCGACCCGCTCACCGGCCCCGCCTCGGTACGCACAGCAACGCAGGCATACGCGACGACCGAAGACCACATCGGCCGCTTCCTCACGGAATGCTGCGTCACCGACGGCACCACCAGCCGCGGTAACGAACGAGGCGCAGGCGACCTCAAGGTGGAACAAGGCCTGCTCTACGCCGCCTACAGCAGCTGGTGCAGCGCCGGCGAAGGAATCCGCCCCGCGACCGCACGCGCCTTTGCTACCCGGGTGCGGCAAGAACTCTGCCTAGCCTCACCCGCCGACATGATGAAGTCGAGCGGCAAAAAGTACTACCCCGGCCTCGCCCTCCTGGCCGAAGACCAATCCGAGCCCGGACATGTCTAGCTCACGCGGACTACGCACCCCCACCGCACTTCCCTACGATGGACCTGGTGCCCCTACACGGGACCAGTCCCATCC
>NZ_JARAYQ010000302.1:0-8895 GCF_033794505.1 Streptomyces sp. MB09-01
CCCCCACCGAGACGTCCGCGCCCCCCGAGCCGGCCGCGCCCACCGGGACGTCCGCCCTCACGGAGCCGGCCGCCCCCACCGACACCCGCCGCCCGGCCGGCTCCGGAAGCACGGTGACCGGCCTGTTCGCGGCATGCCACCCGCTGCCCGCGACCGCCGTGACCCTCTTCAGCGCCGCCCTGGCGGCCGCCGCGGGCCGCAGCCTGCCGGGGGCGGCGGCCACCGTGGGCGCGGTGGCCGCCGGACAGCTGTCCGTGGGCTGGTGCAACGACCGGGCCGACCTGCGCCGTGACCTGGCCACCGGCCGACGGGACAAACCCCTGGTCGCCGGTACGGTGTCGGCCGCCGCCGTCACCAGGGCGGCAGCCGTCGCGCTGCTGCTCTGCGTTCCGTTGTCGCTGGCCGCCGGGCTGCTCGCCGGCGCCGTGCACCTCCTCGGCGTCGCGGCCGCCTGGGGCTACAACCTCCGGCTGAAGCGCACGGCCGCCTCCTGGGCCCCGTACGCCCTCGCCTTCGGTCTGCTGCCCGCCTTCGTCACCCTCGGGCTGCCCGGCGCGCCCTGGCCACCGCCCTGGCTGACGGCCGCCGCGGCCCTGCTCGGGGCGGGCGCGCACTTCGCCAACGTGCTGCCCGACATCGAGGACGACCTGGCCACCGGCGTCGTGGGGCTGCCCCAGCGGCTCGGCGTACGGCGCTCGGCCGCGACGGCCGCGCTGCTCGTCGTCGGCTCGACCTCGGCCCTGGTCGCGGGACCGCCCGGGCGGGTGACGGCGTACGGCTGGGGGCTGCTGGCCGCCACGGCGGCGGCCCTGCTCCTCGCGGCCCGCCGGCCCGCCGGCAGGCTCCCGTTCCTGACCACGATGGCGGTGGCCGCGGCCGATGTGGTCCTGCTGCTGGCCGAGCTCCGCTCCTGAGTCTGCCGCCCTTCCGGCGGAAACCCAGGGGAGAAGGGGAGAACGGGGCCATGGAGCCAGCCGTGGGCGGGGAGTGGGCGCGCACGGCGGGTCATGCCGCTGGAAGCGCCCCTGACGGAGCGGGCGGGGGGTCACCTCATGGAGCGCGTCGGGTGTCGGTCCAGGCGAGGAGCTGGTCCGCGGTCCAGGTGTTGATGATCCGCCCCGCCGGTACGCCGCATTCCGCGGCTCGTCCGCAGCCGATCACCTGCCAGTCCAGCTGGCCCGGCGCGTGTGCGTCGGTGTCGATCGCGAAGAAGGTGCCGGCCGTCACGGCCAGGCGCAGCAGCCGCCGCGGCGGGTCCAGGCGCTCGGGCCGGCTGTTGATCTCCACGGCGGTTCCGGACTCCGCGCAGGCCGCGAAGACGGCCTCGGCGTCGAACTGCGACTCCGGCCGGGTGCGGCCGGTGACCAGCCGCCCCGTGCAGTGGCCCAGTACGTCCATCAGCGGATTGCGCACGGCCGCCAGCAGCCGCCGGGTCATCGAAGGAGCGTCCATCCGCAGTTTCGAGTGCACCGAGCCGACGACGAGGTCGAGCCGTTCCAGCAGCTCCGGCTCCTGGTCCAGGGCCCCGTCGTCGAGGATGTCGCATTCGATCCCGGTGAGCAGCCGGAAGGGCGCCCACGCGTCGTTGAGCTCGGCCACCACCGCCAGCTGCTCGCGCAGCCGCTCCGGGGAGAGCCCCCGTGCGACGGTCAGCCGAGGCGAGTGGTCGGTCAGTACGGCCCACTCGTGGCCCAGCGATGCCGCCGCCCGGCCCATCGCCTCGATCGGGCTGCCGCCGTCCGACCAGTCCGAGTGCATGTGGCAGTCCCCGCGGAGGGCCGCCCGCAGCGCGGCGGCGGCCGGGGCGGCCGGCGGCCCCTCGGGCAGTGCGGCGGCCTCGTCCTCCAGGGTCTGCAGATAGGCCGGCACCGTCCCGTCGAGGGCTTCCCGCACGACCTGGGCCGTCTTGGGTCCGATGCCCTTGACGGCCTCCAGGGTGCCCGCCGCGGCCCGCTCGGCCACCTCCCGCCCGCCCATCCGCGTGAGCGCCGCAGATGCCGTGCGGAAGGCCCGTACCCGGTAGGTGGGTGCCTGTGCGCGCTCCAGGAGAAAGGCGATCCGGTCCAGCGCCGCCACCGGTTCCATCGGGTGCCACCCGCCTTCCGCCCCCGCTCACCGCTTCCCGTTTCCGGACCAGTGTCCGGCGCGGGAGGGGCCTACGCCTCTCCTGCCTCCCGCGGCACGGCCGCGTCGAGCGCGGCCGTGAGGCGGTTCAGGCGGGTCTGGAGGTCGAGGACCTCGGCGAGCTCGAACCCGGTCGCGGCCGCGATCCGCCGGGGCACCTCCGCGGCGCGGACGCGCAGCGCGGCGCCCTCCTCGGTCAGGTGGGCGTGGACGGAGCGCTCGTCCTCGGTGCTGCGCTCGCGGCGGACCAGCCCGGCCGTCTCCAGCCGCTTCAGCAGCGGGGACAGCGTGCCGGAATCCAGCCGGAGGTGCTGCCCGATCTCCTTGACCGGCAGCTCGCCGTGCTCCCAGAGCACCAGCATCACCAGGTACTGGGGGTAGGTGAGCCCCAGGTCCTTGAGCACGACGCGGTAGAGGCCGCCGAACGCGCGGCTCGCTGCGTTCAGCGCGAAGCAGATCTGGCCGTCCAGGCGCAGGAAGTCCTGGTCGGGGTGGGTCGCGGTCGGCTGCTCGGTCATGGCGGCAAGTGTACCCGGGGTGAGCTTGGAGGGCATTTAATTGCGCACAACTGAATTGCGTGCTCTACTGATGGAGCGCGGCCACCACCGGCCGCCGCCACGGTTCATTTCTGCGAGAGGAACTCTCATGGACGCGCTCTACACCGCTGTCGCCACCGCCAACGGCCGCGAGGGCCGCACCGTCAGCTCCGACGGCCAGATCGACCTCGCCCTCGCCATGCCCCCGGCGCTCGGCGGCAACGGGCAGGGCACCAACCCCGAGCAGCTCTTCGCGGCCGGCTACGCCGCCTGCTTCGCCAGCGCGCTCGGCCTCGTCGGCCGCCAGGCCAAGGCCGACACCAGCGAGGTCTCGGTCACCGCGGAGGTCTCCATCGGCAAGGACGGCGCCGGCTTCGGCCTGGGCGTCACCCTGCGCGTCGAGCTCCCCGAGTCCCTGGCCGGCGAGACGGGCGCCCTGCTCGTGAAGCAGGCCCACGAGGTCTGCCCCTACTCCCGGGCCACCCGCGGCAACATCGACGTCGACCTCGTGATCGAGTAAAGATGCCGGACACCCGGCGCGCGGCGACCATGGAGGGACAACGACCCTCAGGGGGGCCGCACGCCGGGAGGCGCCAGTGGCGCGCACCTATGCAACGGACGTCCTGGTCGCCGGCGCCGGACCGGTCGGGCTGACCGTCGCGGCCGAACTCCGCAGGCGCGGGGTCTCCTGCCGGATCGTCGACCGGCTGCCGGCCCGGCTGCCGTTCGCGAAGGCCGTGGGCATCCAGCCGCGCACCCTGGAGCTCTGGGACCGCATGGGGCTGGTCCGCGCCGCCCTCGAGGCGGCCGTCCCGATACGCGGGCAGTACGTGTACGTCAACGGCATCGAACAGCCGCGCCTCGACCTCGTCCTGCCGCCCGAAGTGCCCTACGGATTCGCGGCGCTGCCGCAGTACGAGACCGAGCGGATCATCGACGAGTTCCTGGGCCGCTTCGGGACCGAGGTCGAACGCGGCACCGAGCTGGTGTCGTTCAGGCAGGACGGCGACGGAGTGACCTCCCGGCTGCACACCCCTTCGGGCGCCGAGGAAGAAGTGCGGACCCGGTTCCTGGTGGGCTGCGACGGCGCGCACAGCATCGTCCGCAAGGGGCTCGGGCTCAGCTACGAGGGCGGCGCCTTCCCCGAGGAGTACATGCTCGCCGACGTGCGCGTCGACTGGGACGTGCCGCACGGGTACGGCGTGCGCTCCATGCACCGGGGCGTCGACGGCGCCGTCGACGACGTGCTGGTGTGCATCCCGCTGCCCGGCCCGGGCCGGTACCGGATGTCCATGCTGGTGCCGCCCGAACTCTCCACCGTCCGGCAGGCCGAGGCCTCCTCCGACGTCGCCCACGGCCTGCAGAGCAGCCGGGCCCCCGGACTGGCGGACATCCAGGCCGTCCTGGACCGGCTGGCACCCCAGCCGACCACCGCCTCCGACATCCGCTGGTCCTCGGTGTTCCGCATCAGCCACCGGATCGTGGACCGGTACGGGGACGGCCGGGTCTTCGTCGCCGGGGACGCGGCGCACATCCACCCGCCGACCGGCGCCCAGGGCATGAACACCGGTATCCAGGACGCCTGGAACCTGGCCTGGAAACTCGCCCTCGCGGTCCGGGACGCGGCCCGCCCCGGCCTCCTCGCCAGCTACGACGCCGAGCGCCGGCCCGTCGGCGAGGAAGTCGTCGGCCGCACCGTGCGGCACGCCGTCCAGGGAATCGAGGCCGACCCGGACGACCCGCAGACCCTGATGCTGCGCGAGGCCCAGCTCCTCGTCGGCTACCGGGGAAGCCCGGTCGTGGACCCGCCCGGCGAGGGCCGCGGACCCCGCCCGGGAGACCGGGCGCCGGACTGCGGCGGGCTCACCGGACCCATCGCCGCCTACCCGCGGCGGCTGTACGACCTCCTGCGGGAGCGCGATCACCTCCTGCTGCTGTACGGGACCGGGCCCGGCTTCGAGGAACTCGCGCGGACCGCAGAGGAGTCCTCCGGCGGCCGGGTGGAGGTCTTCGTGGTGCTTCCCGCCGATGCCCCGCCCGACGGCCAGGCCGGCGCGACCCCGCTGCCGGTCTACCGCGACAGCCGCGGCGAGTTCGCCCGCCTCTACGCGGCCGACCGGCCGACCGCCTTCGTGATCCGCCCGGACGGCTACCTGGGCGCCCGCCTCACCCCGCCCGCCCCGCAGTCGCTGGCCGCCCACCTCGGGGCCGTCTTCGCCGCGAACGGCGGGGCTTGACCGGCGAGGCGCGTCGGCGTGCCGCGGTCGGCGTGCCGCGGTCGGCGTGCCGCGGTCGGCGGGCCTAGGTCAGGCCCGGCCGTCGGCGCGTGCCGCCTCGCGGCGCCCGCGCTTGCCCAGCGGAGCCTGCGACAGGTCCTGGGCCTGCGACTTCAACTGCTTGAAGCCGTACCCGCGCTCGGTCAGCCAGGCCTCCGCCGCCAGCTCCGCTCGGGCCGTCGCGTCGAGGATGTCCTCCTCGGTCTCGCCCGACTCGAGGAACCGGAAGGTGAAGAAGGGGCGGGCCGCGAGGTCGTAGGTGAGGTGCCCCTCGACGGTGAACTCGGCGCGCAGCATGTCGTGCTCGGGCGCGGCCGCGAGCAGCTCGGCCCGCTGGTCGTCGGTCAGACCGTCGAACGAGCCGCGGATGGTGATGCGGAAGGTACGGGTGCTCATTCCGGCAGAGTAGATCGGGCACTGCGCCCCATGCACCCGGATATCCGCCGGTCCGCACCCGGCGCCGGCCCGGTCCGCCGCCGGGACGCCCGGCGGACGGCCGCGCACACCCTGGAAGCCGCGGCGGCGACCCGGTTTTGGATTGCCGGACTATCCTCAATACGATCCGGCGATGATCACTAGAAAACGGCTGGCGGCCGGGGCGTGCGGCCTGCTCGCCGCCCTGGCCGTCGGGCTCTTCCCGGCGAGCGCCACCGCCGCCGACGGACCGACGGCGAAGGAACCCCCCAAGGTCGATCTCGTCCTGGACGTCAGCGGCTCCATGCGGGCGACCGACATCGACGGCCAGTCCCGGATGGCCGCGGCGAAACAGGCCTTCAACGAGGTCATCGACGCCGTGCCCGCCGAGGTGCAACTCGGCATACGGACCCTGGGCGCGACCTACCCCGGCGAGGACAGGGCGCTCGGCTGCAAGGACACCAAGCAGCTCTACCCGGTCGGCCCGCTCGACCGGACCGAGGCGAAGACCGCCGTGGCGACCCTCGCCCCCACCGGCTGGACGCCGATCGGACCGGCCCTCCAGGGCGCGGCCCAGGACCTCGAGGGCGGCAACGCCACCAAGCGGATCGTGCTCATCACCGACGGCGAGGACACCTGCGCCCCGCTCGACCCCTGCGAAGTGGCGCGCGACATCGCCGCCAAGGGCATCCACCTGGTCATCGACACCCTCGGCCTGGTGCCCGACGCCAAGACGCGGGCCCAGCTGACCTGCATCGCCGAAGCCACCGGCGGTACGTACACCTCGGTGCAGCACAAGGCGGAACTCTCCAGCAGAGTGCGCCAACTGGTCGACCGGGCCGCGGACCCGGTCGTCAACCCGGTCGCCACCGAGGGCGCCAAGCAGTGCGAGGGCGCCCCGCAGCTGAAGGCCGGCCTCTACAGCGACCGCGAGACCTTCGGCGAGCACCGCTGGTACCGGGTGGACGTCCTCCCGGGCCAGGAACTGCGCGCCTCGGTGAGCATCGGCGCCGACCGGGCCGTCAACAAGGACTACGGAGTGCTGCTGCGCGCCACGACCCTCCACGGGCGCGAGATCGTACGCGGCTCGGAGGCGGGCGACGGGCGCACCGACGTCCTCTCGACCGGCCTGCGGTACCCGAAGGCCGAGATCGACGACGCCGACGGTGACGCGAAGCCCGCGGCGGAGACCGTCTGCATCCAGGTCAGCAACTCCTTCTCCGCTCCCGCATCCGTCAAGACCACCCCGGGCATGCCCGTCGAGCTGACCATCGACCTCGTGGACGGACCCGACGGGGCCTCCGACGTGGCCGCGTTCGGCCTCGGCCGCGGCTGGTGGCTGCTGGCCGCACTGGCGCTCGCCGGACTGCTGGCCGGTCTGGTGTGGGGCTGGATCTCGCGCTGGCGCATCTCCGTCTGGAGGACCAACTGATGCGTACCGTACGCACGCTGACCGCCGCCCTGCTCGCCGGCGCCGCCGCCCTCGCGGTGGCGGGCACGGCCGTGGGCACGGCGGTCGCGGACACGCCCTCGGCGAGCCCCACCGCCACCCCGGCCAAGGGCTCGGCCGACTCCGCCCCGACCGAGGCGGGCACCAGCTTCCGTACCGCCGCGGCGTTCCGGCCGGGCCAGAAGGCCACGGCCGGCGCGTCCACCGGCGACTACCTCTACTGGGTGCTGCCGCTCGACGCGCAGCAGCGAGCCACGGTCAAGGCCGCGGTCACGCTGCCCGAATCGGCGACCCGGCACGGCGCCTCGACCTGGCAGCTCGACGTGTACGACGGACTGCGCCGCCGGCAGGCGTGCACGTACGGCACGCAGAGCGCGACCGCGGCGAAGGAAGCCGCCTCCGTCGAACTGTCCTGCACCCTGCGGACGGTCCGGGCCGGCGCCGAGCCGTGGGCCAACGACCCGCTGCCGGGCAGCTATTACGTCCGCCTGACGGTCGTCGGCCTGCCGGAGGAGGACCTGGGTCTGCCGGTGCGCACGGCCGTCGAGGCCGACGTGAAGGAGACCGGTGGCGTCCACGCGGTGGACGGCGCCCTCTCCACGCCGCTGGTCGCCGGCACGGTGACCGCCTCCCTGCGCGAACCGGAGGACGGCTGGTCCGGCGGCTGGTGGTCGGACCGCTGGATCTGGACCGCGATGGGCGGGGTGCTCGCCGCCGCCGCGGGCATCTTCGGGTACTCCCTGACGCGCGGCTCGGGCCGTCCGTCCCGGGTGCCGCACGGTGCCTGACCCGCTCGAGCAGGTCTGAAGGACGTTGAACGGCAGAGGCGGTCGCGGCCATCGGGCCGCGACCGCCTCCGTCCTGACCGGCCGTTCTAGCCGAGTCGGGTCATACGGGTGCCGAACGAGGGCTCGGCCAGGTCCTTCTGGACCGCCACCGGTACGCTCTTGGCCCCGTCGCCCTCACCGACGGTCAGTACGGCGACCTCGGCGCCGGCCTTCGCGGTGTGCGGCAGCGGCGAGGCACTGGCGACGAGCGACAGCTTCAGCTGCTGGCCCGGTACGGCGATCACGTTCACGTCCTTGGTGGCCACGAGCGGCATACGGCCGCCGAGCCCGTCGTCCAGGTACCCCACCGGCTGGCCTTTGCGGATGACGGGGGCCGACGCCAGGGCCCCCCGTACCGCCTCGATGATCTTCTTGCTGTTCGCCTGCACCAGAGCCAGGCTGTTCGTGGCGTCCGGGTCCGGGCCGTCCACACGCTGGTCCATCAACGTGCCGAGGATCCGCGGTTCCTCGTCGCCGACCGTCTTGTACGCCGCCCACATCAGGGCCCCGCCGGCGGGCGTGCTCGAGCCGGTCTTGATGCCCCGGACGCTCAGGCCCTGCGCCGTGAGCAGGACGTTGTTGTTGATGAGCTGCTGGGGCAGCCCCTTGATGGTGGCGCTGGGCAGGGCGACGATCGTGCGGAACGTCTCGTCCTTCATGACGGCCTCGGCGAGCTTGAGCTGGTCCGTGGCGGTGCTGACGGTGCCCGCGTCCAGACCGCTGGGGTCCGTATACGTGGTGCTGTTCATCCCGAGCTCCCGGGCGGCGGCGTTCATCTTCTGGACGAACGCTGCCTCCGAGTCGCTGCCGGTGTCCCAACGGGCCAGCAGCCGGGCCACGTTGTTGCCCGAGGGGATCATGAGCATCTTGAGCATGTCCTGCTGGCTGAACTTCTGGCCGGCGGTCAGTCCCGAGATCCGGGACTCGTGCGCGGAAGTGCCGTCCGCCACGGTCTTCTGGTCGACCGTGATGTCGGGACCGGGCTCGGTCCTGCGCAGCGGGTGGCCTTTGAGGATCACGTAGGCCGTCATCACCTTGGCGACGCTGGCCGTCGGGACGGGCTTCTGCTCGCCGAAGGTGCCGAGGTCTCCGGAGCCGGCGACGCGGACGGCTCCCTGGCCCTTGGCGGGCCAGGGTATGGAGAACTGCCCGTCGACGGTGCGGCTGGTTTCGGTGGCGACCATCTGCGGGGTGGGCAGGGGGCGCAGCATCTGGGCGCCGACGTAGGCGCCCGCGAGGACCAGCAGGACGGGCGTCCACACCTTGAC
>NZ_JARAYQ010000303.1:0-8893 GCF_033794505.1 Streptomyces sp. MB09-01
CCGCAGCCCGCCGCCCGCCAGGGCACCCGGTTCCACGCCTGGGTCGAGTCCCGCTTCGACGAGCTCCCGCTCCCCTTCCTCGACGTCCTCGACCCCGTCACCGACCTCCCCGGCGCCGGCTCCGACCAGGAGATCGCCGACGAGGCCGACCTCGACTCCCTCAAGGCCGCCTTCGAGCGCAGCCCGTACGCCGACCGGCCGCCCCACCGGATGGAGGCCCCGGTCCAGCTCACCCTCGCCGGCCGCGTCATCCGCGGCCGGATCGACGCCGTCTACAAGACGACCACCGCCGAGGACGGCGACTCGTACGAGATCGTCGACTGGAAGACCGGCCGCACCACCGAGGCCGACCCCCTCCAGCTCGCCGTCTACCGCCTGGCCTGGGCCGAGGCCACGGACACCCCGCTCAGCCGGGTCACCGCCGCCTTCCTCCACGTCCGCAGCGGCCGCGTGATCCGCCCGCGCAACCTCCCCGACCGGGCCCGCCTTGAGCGGATCCTCCAAGGCGAAACGGACACCGGCGGTGCCCACCAGGCGGACGGCTAGGCTCCTGGGCATGAGCGACACCCCGCCGGACAACGTCGTCCGCACGTACATCGACACCCACCGCGGCGCCTTCCTCGACGACCTCGCCGAGTGGCTCCGCATCCCCTCCGTCTCGGCCCAGCCCGAGCACGCGGGCGACGTGCGCCGCAGCGCCGAATGGCTCGCGGCGAAGCTCAAGGAGACCGGGTTCCCGGTCGCCGAGGTCTGGGAGACCCCCGGCGCCCCCGCCGTCTTCGCGCACTGGCCGAGCGAGGACCCGCAGGCTCCCACCGTCCTCGTGTACGGGCACCACGACGTGCAGCCCGCCGCCCTCGCCGACGGCTGGCACACGGACCCCTTCGAGCCGGTGGTCCGCGACGGCCGGATGTACGGGCGCGGCGCCGCCGACGACAAGGGGCAGGTGTTCTTCCACACCCTCGGGGTGCGCGCGCACCTGGCGGCCACGGGCGCCGCCGCCCCCGCCGTGAACCTCAAGCTGATCGTCGAGGGCGAGGAGGAGTCCGGCTCCGTCCACTTCCGCGAGCTCGTCGAGGCCCGCGCCGGTGAACTCGCCGCCGACGTCGTGATCGTTTCCGACACCGGCATGTGGTCCGAGACCACCCCCACCGTCTGCACCGGCATGCGCGGCGTGGCCGACTGCGAGATCGACTTCCACGGCCCGGACCAGGACATCCACTCCGGCGCCTTCGGCGGGGCCGTGCCCAATCCGGCCGCCGTCGCCGCCCGCCTGGTGGCCGCCCTGCACGACGACGACGGACGCGTGACGATCCCCGGCTTCTACGACGGCATCGCCGAGCTCACCGCCGCGGAGCGCGCACTCATCGCCGAGCTGCCCTTCGACGAGTCCGAGTGGCTCCGTACGGCCAGGTCCCACGCGGCCTCCGGCGAGGCCGGCTACTCCACCCTGGAGCGCGTCTGGGCCCGCCCGACGGCCGAGGTCAACGGCATCGGCGGCGGCTACCAGGGCCCCGGCGGCAAGACCATCGTGCCCGCCTCCGCCCACCTGAAGCTGTCGTTCCGCCTGGTGTCCGGCCAAGACCCGTACGAGGTCGAGGCCGCCGTCAGGGACTGGGTCGCGGCCCGGATCCCGGACGGGATCCGGTACTCCATCACCTTCGGCGCCCCGACCCGGCCGTGCCTGACCCCGCTGGACCACCCGGCCCTGCAGTCCGTCGTACGCGCCATGGGCCGCGCCTTCGGCCAGAAGATCCGCTTCACCCGCGAGGGCGGCTCCGGACCCGCGGCGGACCTCCAGGACGTTCTGGACGCGCCCGTCCTCTTCCTCGGCATTTCGGTACCGTCCGACGGCTGGCACTCGCCGAACGAGAAGGTCGAGCTGGACCTGCTCCTCAAGGGAGTCGAGACGGCCGCCTACCTCTGGGGAGACCTGGCCGCCAGCCACCGCGCAACCGCCTGACACCCGACGCACGCACGCCTGCCTTGTCCCACCACCGGGGGAGTTGGAAGTACCTGTGAGCACCCATACCGAGCGCCCTCTCACCGAGCGCCCTCTCTCGCTCGCCGCGCCCAGCGGAATCGACCGTGCCGCCCACCACCGCCTCGACGAGGCGTGGCTCGCCGCCGCCTGGAGCCACCCGACGACCCGCGTCTTCGTCGTCTCCGGCGGCCAGGTCCTGATCGACGACACCCCCGACGGGGGCACCGGCATCGTGATGACCCCGGCCTTCGAGGCCCCGGTCACCGAGACCCACCGCTACTTCCTGGGCACGGACGAGGACGGCGTACGGTACTTCGCGCTGCAGAAGGACGCGCTGCCCGGCCGCATGGACCAGTCGGCCCGCCCGGCCGGCCTGCGCGAGGCCGGACTGCTGCTCTCCCCGCGCGACGCCGGGCTGATGGTGCACGCGGTGGCACTGGAGAACTGGCAGCGGATGCACCGCTTCTGCTCCCGCTGCGGCGAGCGCACGGTGGTCGCCGCCGCCGGGCACATCCGCCGCTGCCCGGGCTGCGGCGCCGAGCACTACCCGCGCACCGACCCGGCCGTGATCATGCTGGTCACGGACGAGCACGACCGCGCGCTGCTGGGCCGCCAGGTGCACTGGCCGGAAGGCCGCTTCTCGACCCTCGCCGGGTTCGTGGAGCCGGGCGAGTCGATCGAGCAGTCCGTCGTCCGCGAGGTGTGGGAGGAGGCGGGCGTCAGGGTCGGCGAGGTCGAGTACGTGGCCAGCCAGCCGTGGCCCTTCCCGTACAGCCTGATGCTGGGCTTCACGGCCCGCGCCACCACCTCCGAGATCACGGTGGACGGCGAGGAGATCCAGGAGGCCCGCTGGTTCTCCCGTGAGGAGCTGCGCGCCGCGTTCGAGACGGGCGAGGTGCTGCCCCCGTCGGGCATCTCCATCGCCGCCCGGCTGGTCGAGCTCTGGTACGGCGAGCCGCTGCCGAAGATGGCGGCGTAACGTTCGTCACAGCAGAAGGCCCCCGCCTCGGCGGGGGCCTTTCTGGTGCTCGCGGGTACGCGCAGGTACCCGAGGTTGATGCTCCCTCAGACGGCGAGGGCCTGCTTGACCTGCGCCAGGCTCGGGTTCGTCATGACGGACTCGCTGCCTGCGGCGGACTTCACGAGCACGGTGGGAACCGTCTGGTTGCCGCCGTTGGCCTTCTCCACGAACGCAGCGGACTCCGGGTCGAGCTCGATGTTGATCTCGTTGTACGCGATGCCTTCCCGGTCCAGCTGCGTCTTCAGCCGACGGCAGTAGCCGCACCAGGTCGTGCTGTACATCGTGACGGTGCCCGTGTCCTGCATGCTGCGCTCTCCTTCGTGAGGGCTCGGTGGTCCGAGTACTCGAACGTACGGGACCCCGCGGCCATTCCCGTACGGGAGACCCCGCACGGCCGGTGTGACTGATACGACGGACAGGTACCGCCTGTGGACGGTTTTCCCGCCCGACCCACGAGACCTGGCAGCATGGCGGGGTGACATCAGCAACGCATTCCCCATCGTTCCCCGCCTCCGCCGACTCGGCCGACGCGGTGCTCCTGGGCCTGGACCCGGAGCAGCGCGAGGTCGCGACGACCCTGCGCGGGCCGGTGTGCGTGCTGGCGGGCGCCGGTACCGGCAAGACCCGCGCGATCACCCACCGCATCGCCTACGGCGTCCGGTCGGGCCAGCTCATGCCGGCCAGCGTGCTGGCCGTCACCTTCACCAACCGCGCCGCCGGAGAGATGCGCGGACGCCTGCGCACCCTCGGCGCGGGCGGGGTCCAGGCCCGGACCTTCCACTCCGCCGCCCTGCGCCAGCTCCAGTACTTCTGGCCCAAGGCGGTCGGCGGGGACGTGCCCCGGCTCCTGGAGCGCAAGATCCAGTTCGTCGCCGAGGCCGGCGCGCGCTGCCGCATCCGGCTCGACCGGGGTGAGCTGCGCGACGTCACCGGCGAGATCGAGTGGGCCAAGGTCACGCAGACGGTGCCCGCCGACTACCCGGCCGCCGCCCTCAAGGCGGGCCGCGAGGCACCCCGGGACATGGCCGAGATCGCCCAGATCTACGGGACGTACGAGCAGCTCAAGCGCGACCGCGGCATGATCGACTTCGAGGACGTGCTGCTCCTCACCGTCGGCATCCTCCAGGACCGCCACGACATCGCCGAGCAGATCCGCACCCAGTACCAGCACTTCGTGGTCGACGAGTACCAGGACGTCAGCCCCCTCCAGCAGCGGCTGCTGGACCTCTGGCTCGGCGAGCGCGACAGCCTCTGCGTCGTCGGCGACGCCAGCCAGACGATCTACTCCTTCACCGGAGCCACCCCCGACCACCTGCTGAACTTCCGCACCAAGTACCCGCAGGCCACCGTGGTCAAGCTGGTCCGCGACTACCGCTCCACCCCCCAGGTGGTCCACCTCGCCAACGGGCTCCTGAACCAGGCCAAGGGCCGCGCCGCCGAGCACCGGCTGGAGCTGGTCTCCCAGCGCGAGACCGGCCCCGACCCGGTCTACGCCGAGTACGCGGACGAGCCGGCCGAGGCCGAGGGCGTCGCCCACCGGATCCGGGACCTGATCGCCGCGGGCGTCCCGGCCGGCGAGATCGCCGTCCTCTACCGCATCAACGCCCAGTCCGAGGTCTACGAACAGGCCCTGGCCGACGCCGGGGTCCCGTACCAGCTGCGCGGGGCCGAGCGGTTCTTCGAGCGCGCCGAGGTCCAGAAGGCGATCCTCGCGCTGCGCGGAGCCGCCCGCTCCGGCGGGAACGACCCGCTGCTCGACGACGTCGTGGAACTGGGCTCCCAGGTCCGGGCGGTGCTCAGCTCCACCGGCTGGACCGGCCAGCCGCCCGCGGGCTCCGGCGCCGTGCGGGACCAGTGGGAATCCCTGGCCGCGCTGGTCCGGCTGGCCGAGGACTTCGCCCGGACCCGGCCCGGAGCCACCCTGGCGGACCTCACGATCGAGCTGGACGAGCGCAAGGCCGCCCAGCACGCCCCGACGGTCCAGGGCGTCACCCTGGCCTCGCTGCACGCGGCGAAGGGCCTGGAGTGGGACGCCGTGTTCCTCGTCGGCCTCACCGACGGCATGCTGCCGATCACGTACGCGAAGACCGACGAGCAGGTCGAGGAGGAGCGCCGGCTGCTCTATGTAGGCGTCACCCGCGCGCGGCTCCACCTGACCCTCTCCTGGGGCCTCTCCCGGGCTCCGGGCGGTCGGGCCTCCCGGCGGCCCAGCCGCTTCCTGAACGGCCTGCGGCCGGGCTCTGCGGTGCCCCGCAGCGGGCCGGGCTCCGCGGAGCAGAGCGGGCCGCGCAAGCGCGGCCGCCGCGGCCCGGTGCTGTGCCGGGTCTGCGGCAAGACGCTGACCGAGGCCGGCGAGCTCAAGCTGATGCGCTGTGAGGACTGCCCGTCCGACATGGACGAAGGGCTCTACGAGCGGCTGCGCGAGTGGCGTGCGGGCCAGTCGAAGGAGCAGGGCCTGCCCGCGTACTGCGTCTTCACGGACAAGACTCTGATGGCGATCGCGGAGGCCGCGCCCACCGAGGCGGGCGAGCTCTCTATGATCTCCGGAGTGGGCGGCCGCAAGCTCGACCGGTACGGAGCCGAGGTCCTGGCCATATGCGCTGGTCAGGAGCCCGAGTCCGCGGATCCTGCCGACGCGTAGAAACTCGTCGGAAAAATAGTTTGCACATGCCCAGCGAAGACCCATAGGTTCTTAGCAACGGAAACGGTGGCTTCTCCGAAGCCCTGGATCCGTGCTGTACTTATCCGAATACGCATGGGACAGGCCCTCGGGCCGAGTCCCCGAGACGCCGAGAGGAGGCGAGACCAGTGACCAGCTTCATGACCTTCACCAAAATGACCGATCGCTCGGTCGACGCTTCCTGCCTGCTCGGTTCCGTCTCCCTTCTGGGTACCGGTGTGTCCGCGATTTCCGCCGACCGCCCCGCCCTGCTGGCGACCCTTCCGGTCAGTGAGCGCAACGAGCGACCGACCCAGGCACCGGTGGCAGTACTGGCAGCAGAAGCTCAGGCGCATGGCGCCTATGGCTTCGCGGCCGCAGCCGGTGCCGGAGCCAAGACGAAGCAGACGAAGCAGCAGCACCACCTGATGTGGGCCTTCCGTGGGCTCGAACCCTGGAGTGATCCAGTCTGATCGCATGATCAGGCCGGCGCCTTCAGGGCCGCGGAACCCCACCCGGGATCCGCGGCCCTTCTGTTTGTCCCCGAACGGGGGGCGAACGCAGCGAAGGGGCCTCGGGACTGGCAGAAGCAGGTGACAGCCGAACCCGGCCGACCGGCCGGAACGACTAGCCGACCAAGACGACGAGGAAGAAACCACCGTGCAACTCGAAGCGCACGCCCCGTCCGTACCGCAGACCCACACGATCTCCCCGCCCGCAGTCCCGGAGGACCACACCTTGACTCCGCTCACCGCGCTCACCGCGCTCGACGACGCCATCGAGAACCTCGGCGTACCCGTTCCCTGCCGCACCTTCGACCCCGAGGTCTTCTTCGCCGAGTCCCCGGCCGACGTCGAGTACGCCAAGTCCCTCTGCCGCACCTGCCCGCTGGTCGAGGCCTGCCTCGCCGGAGCGGTCGAGCGCCGCGAGCCCTGGGGTGTCTGGGGTGGCGAGCTCTTCGTCCAGGGTGTCGTCGTCGCCCGCAAGCGTCCCCGTGGCCGTCCGCGCAAGAACCCGGTTGTCGCGGCATGACCGCCATCGGAACCATCGACCGCCCCCTGACGCACGACCCCCTGAAGCAGGACCTCATGACCGCCTACACCACGAGCGAGCAGCCCCACGGCGCCGCCCACGCAGACTTCATCACCGCCGGCGCGATCACCTCGCGTCAGAACAGGACCCGCGAAATGCAACTCATCCCAGAAGCCCTGGCTCGTGCCCATATGGACGACCGCATGCGTGAGGTGGACGCCGAGCGTCACGCCGTGCGCCTGGTCGCCGCCCGCCGCATGCAGCGGCGTGCCGAGCGCGTCTCGATGCGCGCCCGCCGTGCGCTGGCCATGGCCGTCATGCACTAAGAGCTGAGAACAGCATCCCGGGGGGACCGGTCCGAACGGACCGGTCCCCCCGGTGCGTTGCGGACGGCAGTCCACCCCGTGCGGGGATATCGTCTGGAGGTGGACCAGCCGACTCCCCACCCCGCCCCGTCGGGATCCGAGGCCCAGCCCGTCGTCTGCGCGCGCTGTGGCACGGAGTCCCCCAACGGCGCCCCGCCCACCTGGACCTGCTCGGTGGAGAACGGGGCCAGACAGTACTTCTGCGTCGACTGCGCGCGGGCCAACCTCCGGGCGATCGAAGGCAGGCTCGACTCCTCCTGGTGGTGACGCCGCGGACCCTACGGAGTCACTCGGCGGAAGCGAACCCGGGCAGCCAGGAGTCCAGTTCGTCCCGCAGCCGCACCGTCGCGCCCAGCTGGCACAGCACCCCGATCGTGCTCAGCGTGACCCGGTGGATCAGCAGGTACGAGGGAGGCAGGTTGATCTGCCGGCCCAACTGGTGTGCGGGGGAGCGCGGATCGGCGATCCTCGCCGCCTGGCCGCGCAGCCACGGCCGGGTGAAGGTGAATTCCTCCGCCTCGGCGGGCTCGATGATCGGCATGAGGTAGTCCAGCACCGCGTCCGGGTCCAACTCGATGGACTCCTTCACGAACCCCTCGGCGCGCAGGTGGCCGTAGACCCCCTCGGCGTCACCGTCCAGAGTCATCCGCAGCGACCTGCCGATGGGCTTGGGCCAGCCGCCGGGCAGCCGGTCGACCGTGCCGAAGTCCAGGACGCCCAGCCGCATCCGGCCGTCGGCCCCCGGTATCAGCCGAAAGTTGCCCGGGTGCGGATCCGCGTGCAGCAGACCGGTGCGCGCGGGACCGGAGAAGAGGAACCGGGCCAGGAGCTGTCCGGCGCGGTCGCGCTCCTCCTGGGTGCCGTCGGCTATCACCTCCGACAGCGGGGTCCCCTCCATCCACTCGGTCACCAGCACCTGATCGCCCTGGTACACGACATCCGGCACGACCACGTCCGGATCGTCCTCGAACGCGTCCGAGTGCGTCCGCTGGGCCTCGGCCTCCAGCTCGTAGTCGAGCTCCTCGGCGACCCGGTCGCGCAACTCCTTGATCAGCGGCTTGATCTCCATGCCGGGGATCAGCGGCCCCAGCAGCCCCGCGAACCGGCCCAGCTGCTTCAGGTCCGACAGCAGCGCCTCGCCGGCCCCCGGGTACTGGACCTTGACCGCGACCTGCCGGCCGTCGTGCCACACCGCCCGGTGCACCTGCCCGATCGAGGCCGCCGCGGCCGGCTTGTCCTCGAACTCCTCGAACAGCTCCCGCCAGTCCTCGCCGAGACGGTCCGCCAGCACCTGGTGCACCGTCGCCGCGGGCAGGGGCGGAGCCGCCTCCTGGAGCTTGGTCAGCGCCGCCCGGTAGGGCCCCGCGACCTCCTCGGGCAGCGCGGACTCGAAGACCGACAGGGCCTGCCCGAACTTCATGGCACCGCCCTTCAGCTCCCCGAGCGTGCGGAACAACTGCTCGGCGGTGCGCTTCTGGAGCTCGCTCGCCACGATCTCGGCCGACTTGCCCCCGATCCGCCTGCCCAGCCCCCATGTGGCCCGTCCCGCGATGCCGAGCGGCAGCGCGGCCAGCTTGACGGTCCGGGTGACCGCCTTCCGGGGAAGATCAGACATGCGCCCCTCCAATTCCCAGACAGCTGCGCCGCGAACGGCGGTTCAGGACACCTTCGGCCCCAACGCATCCTGTCATGGCCCTCCCGCCCGGTCCGCGCCCGATCCGCCTCCGGGAATCCGCCCTGCCGGACCGGCGTGCTGGAGCGGCGCCGCAGGCCCGGTGTCCGCGCCGCACGGGCAGTCCGGATGGGGATGGACCGGGCGGGAGGGCCATGCC
>NZ_JARAYQ010000304.1:0-8750 GCF_033794505.1 Streptomyces sp. MB09-01
ACCCTGCTCTCCGAGACCCGCGCCGCCGGCCGACCCAACGGCCTGGCCCTGTCCGCCGCCGACGACATCGGCGCCGGGGCGGGTGGGGAGCCCGATGTTGGTCCGCGTACCGGTGACGACATAGCCCTTCACTCCGCCCGCGAGGGCGTTGCGTACGGCGCCGATGTCGTCGGCGGCGGACAGGGCCAGGCCGTTGGGCCAGCCGGCGGCGCGGGTCTCGGAGAGCAGGGTGAGACCGGAACCGTCGGGCAGGTGTACGTCGGCCACGCAGATGTCGCGCGGGCTGCCGACGCGGGGGCGGGCCTCCGCGATGGACGACGCCTCGATCACGTCACGTACTCCGAGGGCCCACAGATGGCGGGTCACGGTGGAGCGGACGCGCGGGTCGGCCACGACGACCATGGCCGTCGGCTTGTTCGGGCGGTAGGCGACCAGGCTTGCGGGCTGCTCGAGAAGAACGGACACCTAGGCCTCCTGGGGGAGTGGCGGGACGGCCGGCTCGGGGAAGGAAGCCGGTGCGAACCGTGCGGATGGTCACTGACTCCTTCGGCACGTCACCCGCCCGGCTTTAGGGAATGATCACGATTTGGTGAGTAACAATTCGGGCAATTCGGACGCACGATCGATCATCGGGTGATCAGAAGCCCACACCGGAGGCCGCCTTCCGACAGCCGCTGCGGAGGTGGTCTGCGGGGGCGTCCGTACGGCCGTGCGGCTACGGGTGGTGCGGACCGCGCCGCTGTGGCAGGGAGACCACACCGGTGCCGCTGTCGGTCGGACCCACCGGCGGCAGCCCCGCGATCTGGCACAGCAGCTCGCACCACGCCGCCAGGTGTGCCGAGGTGTCCGGCACCCCGCCCACCCCCTCGCGGGGCGTCCACGAGGCTCTGATCTCGATCTGCGTGGCCGGGCGCCGCTCCGCGAGCCCGCCGAAGTAGTGCGAGCTCGCCATGGTCACGGTCCCGCTCGCCTCCCCGTACGTCAGCCCGCGCGCGTCCAGCGCCCCGGTCAGCCAGGACCAGCACACCTCGGGGAGGAGCGGGTCCGCGGCCATCTCCGGCTCCAGCTCCGCCCGTACGAGCGTCACCAGCCGGAAGGTCCCCTGCCAGGCGTCGTGCCCCGCCGGATCGTGGAGCAGGATCAGCCGGCCGTCGGCGAGGTCGTCCTCGCCGTCCACCACCGCGGCCTCCAGCGCATAGGCGTGCGGGGCCAGCCTCTGGGGCGGTTTCGTCGGGTCGACCTCGATGCCCGGGCGCAGCCGGGCCTTCTTCAAGCCGTCGACCGCCCGGCGGAACGGGAGCGGGACGGAGTTCTCCTTCGCGCTGTCCACACCGTCAGCGCCATCTGAAAATCGTCCCTGAGCCGCAGCCATGCGGGGAAGACTAGGCGGTATGTGCGGCCGTACGGCGCAGGGACACCCGCGCCGGGTCGGGCACTTCTTCATACGTGCGAAGATTTGGGTCGTGAGTGCCAACGATCGCCCGACGGGCCAGCCGAGTCAGACGTACGATTCCGCCTTCCTGAAGGCGTGCCGGCGCGAGCCGGTGCCGCACACCCCGGTGTGGTTCATGCGGCAGGCGGGGCGCTCGCTCCCGGAGTACCGCAAGGTGCGCGAGGGCACGGCCATGCTGGAGTCGTGCATGCGCCCCGACCTGGTCACCGAGATCACCATGCAGCCGGTGCGGCGCCACAACGTCGACGCGGCGATCTTCTTCTCCGACATCGTGGTCCCGCTCAAGGCCATCGGCGTCGACCTGGACATCAAGCCGGGCATCGGCCCGGTCGTCGCCCAGCCGATCCGCCGCCGCGAGGACCTCGCACAGCTGCGCGACCTCACCCCCGAGGACGTCTCGTACGTCACCGAGGCGATCGGCATGCTCACGGGTGAACTGGGCTCCACGCCGTTGATCGGTTTCGCGGGCGCACCTTTCACCCTCGCGAGCTACCTCGTCGAGGGCGGTCCCTCGAAGAACCACGAGCACACCAAGGCCCTCATGTACGGGGACCCGCAGCTGTGGGCCGACCTGCTGGACCGCCTCGCGGAGATCACCTCCGCCTTCCTGAAGGTCCAGATCGAGGCCGGAGCCTCCGCCGTCCAGCTCTTCGACTCCTGGGTCGGCGCGCTCGCCCCGGCGGACTACCGCCGCTCGGTGATGCCCGCGTCGGCGAAGGTCCTGGAGTCCGTCGCCTCGTACGGGGTCCCGCGCATCCACTTCGGCGTGGGCACGGGCGAGCTCCTCGGCCTCATGGGCGAGGCCGGAGCCGACGTCATGGGCGTCGACTACCGGGTCTCGCTGGACGAGGCCGTCCGTCGCGTGGGCCCCGGCAAGGCGCTCCAGGGAAACCTGGACCCGGCGGTGCTCTTCTCCACGCCGGAGGCGGTCGAGGCCAAGACGGACGAGGTCCTCGCGGCCGCGGCCGGCCTGGAGGGCCACGTCTTCAACCTCGGCCACGGCGTCCTCCCGACGACCGACCCCGACGCGTTGACCCGCCTGGTGGAGTACGTCCACACCAAGACGGCACGCTGATCCGAGCAAGATCGAAACGTCGGTATCGTGCCGGGCATGACCCGGCACGGGCCGACGTTTCGCACATCCGACGGAGAGACCACCGACGGGGCCTCGACCGGCTGGACCAGCGGGCCGCCCCCTGGAACTGGTGCGCTCCGAACTCCGCGCGCTAGACCCCTGCCGAGCGGACCGCGGAGACGGCCTTGCGGGCCGCCACCAGGATGGGGTCCCAGACCGGGGAGAAGGGTGGGGCGTAGCCCAGGTCGAGGGTGACCACCTGGTCCACCGTCATGCCGGCCGTGAGGGCGACCGCCGCGATGTCCACCCGCTTCGCGGACCCCGCGCCGCCGACGATCTGGACGCCGAGCAGCCGGCCCGTGCGGCGTTCCGCCAGCATCTTCACCGTCATTTCCGCCGCGCCCGGGTAGTAGCCCGCCGTGGTCGTGGAGGTGATCGTGGCCGTCACGAAGCGCAGGCCCGCCTCCAGGGCGTCGCGCTCGCGCAGTCCCGTCCGGGCGATCTCCAGGTCGCAGACCTTGCTGACCGCCGTGCCGACGACCCCGGGGAAGGTCGCGTAACCGCCGCCCACGCCCGAGCCGATGACCTGCCCGTGCTTGTTGGCGTGCGTGCCCAGCGGGATGTGCCGGGTGCGGCCCGCGATCAGGTCCAGGACCTCCACGCAGTCGCCGCCCGACCAGATGTTCTCGTGGCCCCGGACGCGCATCGAGAGGTCCGTGAGGATGCCGCCCGACGGGCCGAGCGGCAGGCCCGCGGCGCGGGCGAGGGCCGTGCGGGGCTCGACGCCGATGCCGAGCACGACCACGTCCGCCTCGTACTCCTCGCCCGCGGCCGTGGCCACCGCACGGGCACGGCCCTGTTCGTCCGTGAGGATCTTCGTCACCTCGGCGCGGGAGACCGTACGGATCCCCATGCGGTTCATCGCGGTGTGCACCAGGCCGCCCATGTCCGGGTCCAGCGTGGCCATCGGCTGCGCGCCCCGGTGCAGGACGGTGACCTCGAAGCCCCGCCCCACCAGGGCTTCCGCCATCTCCACGCCGATGTAGCCCGCGCCGACCACGACCGCCCGGCGGCCCCGGGTGCGCTCCAGCGAGTCCATCAGGCGCTGGCCGTCGTCAAGGGTCTGGATGCCGTGGACCCCGTGCGCGCCGATGCCGGGGAGCCGGGGGCGGACGGGGCGGGCGCCCGTGGCCAGGACGAGCTTGTCGTAGTCCGTCCAGGATTCGGATCCGCTGTCCAGATCGCGGGCGCGGACCCGGGATCCGGGGAGGTCCAGCTCCACGACCTCCGTGCGGGTGCGCAGGCCGATGCCGCGGGCGCGGTGCTCCTCGGGGGTGCGGGCGATCAGTTCGTCGCGCTCGGCGACCCGGCCGCCGACCCAGTACGGGATGCCGCACGCGGAGTACGAGGTGAAGTGCCCGCGCTCGAAGGCGACGATCTCCAGCTCTTCCGGGCCCTTGAGCCTGCGGGCCTGTGACGCGGCGGACATCCCCGCCGCGTCACCGCCGACCACCACCAGTCGTTCCGTCGCCATCGTCCGTACCGCCCCTTCACCCCGTCATCGGATGGTGAACACGCTACGGGCGAACGCACGTTCAGTCCTGCACGTCGGCCTCGGTGTCCGGAGCCGGCGAGCGGGGCGCGGGCACCTGGGCCGCGGGCACCTGGGCCGCGGTCCGCTGCGGGGCCGCCGCCGTGACCTGGGCCGCCTTCGGGCGCGCCGGACGCCTCCGGCGGTACAGCCGGACCAGCGCCAGCACCAGTGCCGCCGTCAGCGCGAAGGGCAGCAGCGCGCCCACCGCCACCGTCAGGTAGCGCACGACCGTGGTGAAGACCTCCCAGCCGCCGTGCAGGGCGTCCAGGAAGGTGGGCTCCTTCTCCTTCTTCTCCGTGACCTCCGGCTTCGGGGCGGGCTCCGTGACCTCCAGCGTGATGGTGCCCATCGAGGTCTGGTCCCGCAGCGCCGTCTGCTGCGCCTGCAGCGATTCCAGGTCGGACTGGCGCCGGCTCAGCTCGCTCTCCAGCATCACCACGTCGCTCAGGGCCGTGGCCTTGCCCATCATCTCCCGCACCCGCGCCACGCTCGCCTGCTGCGACGCGACGCGGCTGCCGATGTCGGCGACCTTCTCGGTGACGTCCTGCGCGTCGACCTTGCGGTGCAGGAGCTTCCCGCTGCCCTCCATGGCGCTGAGCACCGAGTCGTAGCGCTCGCCGGGCACCCGCAGGGTCACCGTCGAGGTCATCCGGCCGTCCTGGCCGCGCTTGGTGGACTCGTTGCCGACGTAGCCGCCCGCCCCGTCGGCCGCGGCGCGGGCGGCGGCGAGGGCCTTCTGGGCGTCCGTCGTCTCGATGCCGAGCGTCGCCGTACGGATCACGTTCGGGCGGACCGGGGCCGCCGGCGGGGCGTTCTTGTCGGCCGGGGCGGCCGACGGGGGCGCCGCGGCGCCCTTCGCGCCCTCCGCGCCCTGAGGCGCCTTGCCGTCCTGGGCGGGCGCCGGCGCGACCGCCGCCCGGTCGGCCGAGGACGTCTTGCCCCCGGCGTCCGCGCCGCAGCCGGTGAGCGCGAGCACCCCGGCCAGGGAGAGGGCGGCCAGGGCCGCCGCGGAACGGTGTCTGTGCAGAGCATGCATCTTGCAAACCCCCGATGATCGGCTGGTGTTGCCGTTTCGACGCACGGAGTCCCGTCGCGGGTTTCGCTTCCACGGTCCCGGGCCGGTCCCGATGCGGTCACGGTCCGGCCTCGGAGATCGGTCTGAGACGATGTGTCCATGCACGAAGCGGACATGCGTACGGACCGGCCGGGCCGGGTGGGCTCCCCCAGCCATGTCGTCGTCATCGGCGGCGGCATCGCGGGCCTCGCGGCGGCCCACCGGCTGCTCGCCGAAGGCGCCCGCGTCACGCTGCTGGAGGCCGGACCGCGCCTCGGCGGCAAGCTGTACGCCGGCGAGCTCGCCGGGGCGCGCGTCGACCTCGGCGCCGAATCCATGCTGGCCCGCCGCCCGGAAGGCGTGGACCTCGCCCGTGCCGTGGGCCTCGGCGAAGCCGTGCAGCCGCCCGCCACCGCCACCGCCCACCTGTGGACCCGGGGCGCGCTGCGGCCGATGCCCCGCGGGCACGTCATGGGGGTCCCGGGCGACCTCGGGCCGCTCGCCGCCTCCGGGGTGCTCTCCGCGGAGGGTCTGGCCCGCATCGAGGCCGAGCGCACGCTGGCGCCCACCGAGATCGGCGAGGACGTCGCCGTCGGCGCCTACGTCGCCGCCCGGCTCGGCCACGAGGTCGTCGACCGGCTGGTGGAACCGCTGCTCGGCGGCGTCTACGCGGGCAACGCCTACCGCATCTCCATGCGCGCCGCCGTGCCCCAGCTCTTCGAGGCCGCCCGGACGCACGCGCTGCTGTCCGACGGCGTACGGGAACTGCAGCAGAGGGCGGCGGCCGCTCCCCAGCAGGCCGGTCCGGTCTTCGCCGGCATCGACGGCGGCATCGGACGGCTCCCGCTCGCCGTGGCCGAGGCCTGCCGTGCGGCCGGAGCGCGGATCGTCACCGCAGCCCCCGTCACCGAGGTCACGCGTACGCCCGAAGGCTGGCGGATCGCGGCCGGCGCCGGGACCACCGGGACGATCGAGGCCGACGGCGTGATCCTGGCCACCCCGGCCGGGCCCGCCGCACGGCTGCTGGACGGGCTCGCGCCCACCGCCGCGGCCGAGCTGCGCGGGGTCGAATACGCCTCGATGGCCCTGGTCACCATGGCCTTCCGCCGTTCCGACCTGCCGGCCGCCGTCGCCGGCGGGGGCGCCAGCGGGTTCCTCGTACCGCCCGTGGACGGCCGGACCATCAAGGCCTCCACCTTCTCCAGCAACAAGTGGGCCTGGGCCGGGGCGGATCCCGAGCTCTTCCTGCTGCGCACCTCGGTGGGCCGGTACGGCGACGAGGCCGACCTGGGGCGCGAGGACGGCGAGCTGGTCGACGTCTCCCTCGCCGACCTCGGCGAGGCCGTGGGCCTCGCCGCCCGGCCGGTCGCCTCCACCGTCACCCGCTGGGACGGCGGGCTGCCCCAGTACCCGGTGGGCCACCTCGACCGGGTGGCCCGGATCCGCGGCGCCGTCGCCGCCCTGCCGGGTCTCGCCGTGTGCGGCGCGCTCTACGACGGGGTGGGCATCCCTGCCTGCATCGCCAGCGCCGGCCGGGCCGCGGAGGCGGTGCTCGCCTCGCTCGGTGCGCGTACGGCACCCCTGGCGCCGACCACTGATCAGCGCACGGGACAATAGGAACATGACTGCACCAGAGAAGATTCCCAACGCGGGGAAGAAGGCGAAGGACCTCAACGAGGTCATCCGCTACACCCTGTGGTCCGTCTTCAAGCTGAAGGACGTCCTGCCCGAAGACCGCGCCGGTTTCGCCGACGAGGTCCAGGAGCTGTTCGACCAGCTGGCCGCCAAGGACATCACCGTCCGCGGCACCTATGACGTCTCCGGCCTGCGGGCCGACGCCGACATCATGATCTGGTGGCACGCGGAGACCGCGGACGAGCTGCAGACCGCGTACAACCTGTTCCGCCGCACCAAGCTGGGCCGTGCGCTGGAGCCGGTGTGGTCGAACATGGCCCTGCACCGCCCGGCCGAGTTCAACAAGTCCCACATCCCGGCCTTCCTCGCCGACGAGGTCGCGCGCGACTACGTCAGCGTGTACCCCTTCGTGCGCAGTTACGACTGGTACCTGCTGCCGGACGAGGACCGCCGCCGCATGCTCGCCGACCACGGCAAGATGGCCCGCGGCTACCCGGACGTCCGCGCCAACACCGTCGCCTCCTTCTCGCTGGGCGACTACGAGTGGATGCTGGCCTTCGAGGCGGACGAGCTGTACCGCATCGTCGACCTCATGCGTCACCTGCGCGCCTCCGAGGCCCGCATGCACGTCCGGGAAGAGGTGCCCTTCTACACCGGACGCCGCAAGTCCGTCGCCGATCTGGTGGCCGGGCTCGCCTGATACCTCCCCTGGGGGGAAGGACCGGAGGACGACCACACCGTCAGGTGAGTTCCTCCGGTGGATCGGGAGGCCCTGCCCCCGAAACGACGCAGCCGGAGATCCCGCCCGGAAGTTCAGACGACTGGCGGCAGCAGCGCCCTGCGGGCGCTCGCTGCCCGGTCGTCCAGCGACACCGGTGCGGGCTCCGGATGCGGCGCACACGTGACGCGCCACCCCGGGGTGGCGCCCGTCAGCAGAAACCGCTCCACGTGACGGTCCACGCAGTCGTTGCGTCCGCCGGCCACTCCGTGCGAGCCGGACCCCGCCTCCGTCACCAGCGTGGCCCCGGCGCCCAGCCGCCGCTGCAGCTCCAGCGCTCCCGGGTACGGGGTCGCCCCGTCCCGCTCCGCCGCGACCACCAGCGTCCGCGGCAGCAGGGCCGGCCGCTCGACCTCCACCGGCCGCTGCCGCCGGGGCACCGGCCAGGAGGCGCACGGCAGGTTCAGGAAGGCATTGGCCCAGGTCTCGAAGGGGGCCGTGCGGGCCAGCTCGGTGTTGTCGCGGTCCCAGGTCTCCCAGTCGGCGGGCCAGGGGGCGTCGTTGCACAGCACCGCCGTGTAGACGGCCGTGGCGTTCTCCGCCTCGGCCGCCGCGGCCGGGTCCGGGGCGGCCTGGGCGGCCAGCGCCGCCGGATCGCCGCGCAGGAAGGCGGCCAGGGCCGACGCCCGCTCCGGCCAGACGTCGTCGTAGTACGCGGCCTGGAGGTAGGCGGCCCGGAGTTCGCCGGTGCCGACCCTCCCGCCGGCGGGCGTACGTCCCACCGCGTCCCGCACCCGCTCGTAGCTCGCCTGCACGGCAGCCGGGGTGGCGCCCAGGCGGTACGTGCCGTGGTGCCGGGCGACCCAGGCGCGGAAGTCGTACCAGCGGCGCTCGAAGCCGGCCGCCTGGGCGAGGTTGTTGCGGTACCAGACGCGGCGCGGGTCGGGATCGACCGCCGAGTCGAGGACCATCCGGCGGACGTGGCCGGGGTGGAGGGCGGCGTAGACGGCGCCGAGGTAGGTGCCGTACGAGGCGCCCATGAAGGTCAGCTTCCGCTCGCCGAGCGCGGCGCGCAGGACGTGCAGATCGCGGGCGTTGTTCGGGGTCGAGTAGTACGGCAGGGCCGCGCCGGCCCGCAGGGCGCAGCCGCGGGCGTAGGCCCGGGCGGCCTCGACGCGCTGCCTCTTGTAGGCGGGGGAGGGGTCGGCGGGCTCCTGGGTG
>NZ_JARAYQ010000305.1:0-8728 GCF_033794505.1 Streptomyces sp. MB09-01
CCCCCGACGGGCGCCACCCATCCCCCGACCGGCGACCCGATGCCACGCATCAGTACGGAGGGACAGACCTGTGAAGCGCACCCTCGTCGTCGGAGTGGACGGTTCCGCCGAGAGCCGGGCCGCTGCCGACTGGGCCGGGCGGGAAGCCGTGCGCCGCGACCTGCACGTGCACGTGGTCCACGCCTGGCCGTGGCAGCCGCTCGCCGTCCCGCTCGTCCAGGACCGCGGCACCGAGGCCCGCCGGGCCCGGGAGATCCTGGAGGAGACGGAGGCGGAGCTCACCCGCTGCCAGCCGCGGCTCGCGCTCTCCGGAGGTGGAGGTCGTCGCGCACGTGGAGCGGGGCAGCGCCGGCCACGTACTGCTGTCCGCCGGGTCGGACGCCCAGCTGGAGGTCGTAGGCCGCCGGGTCCGCGAGTCGGCGGTGGGAACGCGGATCGGATCGGTCGCCCATGCCGTGCTCCACCACGCGGCATGTCCCGTTGCCGTCGTCCCGCACCACTCCCTCCAATGGCCCGCCCGGTTGCCCGATCCACGGTCAGCGTATCGACACGCCCGGGCCCCATGGACGTCGTTGCGCGCGGATGCCCGCCGTGACTGACTTGATCGAAGCGACGGACGACGGGGAGGAGAGGCCATGGGTCTGAAGAAGGCGGTCTACGAGGACGAGCTGCTGCGGCTCCAGACGGAGCTGGTGAAACTCCAGGAGTGGGTGCGTGCTGAGGGCGCCCGGCTCGTGGTCGTCTTCGAGGGGCGCGACGCGGCGGGCAAGGGAGGCACGATCAAGCGTGTCGCGGAACACCTCAACCCCCGTGTCGCACGCATCGCGGCCCTTCCCAAGCCGACGGAGCGGGAGCGCACCCAGTGGTACTTCCAGCGCTACATCGAGCACCTGCCCGCCGCCGGCGAGATCGTCCTGTTCGACCGCAGCTGGTACAACCGCGCCGGAGTCGAGCACGTCATGGGCTTCTGCACACCTGCGGAACACCGGCTCTTCCTGCGCCAGTGCCCGGTCTTCGAGCGCATGCTCGTCGAAGACGGGATCCTGCTCCGCAAGTACTGGTTCTCCGTCAGCGATGCTGTGCAGGAGGAGCGGTTCCGCGCCCGTGCGGAGGACCCGCTGCGGCGCTGGAAGCTCTCCCCGATGGACCTGGAGTCCCTCACGCGCTGGGAGGCGTACTCCCGGGCCAAGGACGAAATGCTCGTCCACACCGACACGGTGGACGCCCCCTGGTACGTGGTCGAGAGCGACGACAAGCGCAGGGCGAGACTCAACATGATCGCCCACCTGCTGTCCTCGCTTCCCTACGCGGACGTCGCCCTGCCTTCGCTCACCCTGCCGCCCCGTCCTCCTTCCACGGGATACCAGCGCCCTCCCAAGGACCTCCAGAACGCCGTTCCCGACCATGCGTCCACGCTCGGGAACAACTGAAGCGCGGCAGCTGCCGACGCGGCGGAGGCGGCCCGCTCCGTCGGGGCCCGCACCCCCGGCCGAGGGCCGTCGACCCTGGGGACGTCCCGCTCCCGGAGGAGCAGGCGTGCCGCAGAAGGTGGCCCCGCGGCGTCCGGCGGCTAAGGGCGAAGCCCCCGTGGGCCGTCCCGGCGGGCTGTTTTCGTCGGCTGCCGCCGGGCAGGTGCGGACCATGAACCAGTCGAAGGCACCGGTACTCGAGGCGCTGGCCGCCTACCACGCCGGCGGGCAGACCCCGTTCACGCCGCCGGGTCACAAGCAGGGGAGGGGCGCCGACCCTCGCGTACGCGCCGTGCTCGGCGACGCGGTCTTCCGCTCCGACGTGCTGGCGACCAGCGGGCTGGACGACCGCACGTCTTCCCACGCCGTGGTGGAGGCGGCGCAGGCCCTGATGGCCGAGGCGGTCGGCGCGGACCACACCTTCTTCTCCACCTGTGGCAGTTCCCTGTCGGTGAAGTCGGCGATGCTGGCCGTGGCCGGCCCGCACGAGAAGCTGATCGTGGGGCGGGACGCCCACAAGTCCGTGGTCTCGGGGCTGATCCTCTGCGGCATCCGGCCCGTATGGGCCGACCCGCAGTGGGACGCCGAACGCCACCTCGCCCACCCGCCGTCCGCCGAGGCCTTCGAGGCGGCCTTCGCCGAGCACCCCGACGCCCGCGGAGCGCTGGTGACCAGCCCGACCCCCTACGGCACCTGCTCGGACCTCGCCGCCATCGCCGAGGTCTGTCACAAGCGGGGCCGACCCCTGATCGTCGACGAGGCATGGGGCGCCCACCTGCCGTTCCACCCCGCCCTGCCGACCTGGGCCATGGACGCCGGCGCGGACGTCTGCGTCACCTCCGTCCACAAAATGGGCTCCGGCCTGGAACAGAGCTCGGTCTTCCATCTCCAGGGCGACCTGATCAAACCCGAAGTGCTCAAGAGCCGCGAAGACCTGCTCGGCACCACCAGCCCCTCCGTGCTCATGTACGCGGCCCTCGACGGCTGGCGTCGGCAGATGGTCGAACACGGGAAGGTTCTCTACGACGACGCACTCGCCCTGGCGGGACAGGTCCGCGGCGGCATTTCCCGCATCGACGGCATGCGGGTGCACGGCCGTGAGGACTTCTGCGGGCCCGGCAAGGCCGCGGACATGGACCCCCTCCAGATCATCATCGACACCAGCGCGTGGGAGGTCACCGGCTACCAGGCCGCTGACTGGCTGCGGGAGAACCACCGGATCAACCTCCACGTCAGCGACCACCGCCGCATCAGCGCGCAGCTCACCCACGCCGACGACCACGGCACCGCCGAGACCCTGCTGAGCGCCCTGACCGATCTGGCCGCCCATGCCCCGCAGCTCCGTACCGGTCAGCCCGTACACGTCCCGCCACCGTCCCGACTCCGGCTGGAACAAGCGGTCCTGCCACGAGACGCCTTTTTCGGCGCGACCGAGCAGGTGCCCTGGGAAAAGGCGGACGGACGGATCGCCGCCGAGATGCTGACCCCCTACCCCCCGGGCATCCCGGCGGCGCTGCCGGGTGAACGCCTCACCGCAGACGTACTGCGCTACCTGCGCTCCGGAGTCGAGGCGGGCATGGTCGTCCCGGACGCCGTCGACACGAACGTCCTGAGCGTGCGGGTGCTCCGAGACGCGTGACCCCGGCGACCGCCGTCGTCACGAGGGCCGATGCCGCAGCCGCCGCGACCTGAACGCGACACGAAGGGGGACCGGTAGATGCGTCGCCGGCAACCTGCGGCCAGGGAGGGTCGGCTGCGCGTGCATGCGTCGGGCGTGACTGGGCAGGCGCGGCACGGATCCCCTGGATCCCCTGGATCCGTGACAGATGCTGCATACGAGTCGAGGAGTCATCATGCCTCGCGGTTCAAGTCCCAAGCGTGAACGTCAGTACGGGCACATCAAGGAGAGCGCCGAGCAGCGTGGCGAGAGCACGGAGCGCGCCAAGGAGATCGCTGCGCGCACCGTCAACAAGGAACGTGCCCGCTCCGGGGAGTCGAAGACCGCGAGCCGGTCGTCCACGCAGGACATGTCGTCGTCCAAGCGTGGCGGGCAGCGCTCCCACAGCGGTTCGCAGGGCCCCACGAAGGAGCAGTTGTACAACGAGGCCAAGCAGAAGGGCATCGAGGGCCGGTCCAAGATGGACAAGGCGGAGCTCAAGCGGGCCGTAGGCCGCTGACCCGCCGCGTCCCGAATCCGTGTCCTCCGACGGAGCGGTACGGGACGGCGCTCTGCGCAGCGTTCCGACTCGTGGGATCCGGCTACAGCCTGCGCGAAAGCCTGTTGGCGGACCGCGGCGGCCGCTGCTACTTTCCCGGAGGCCGTGCAAGAGAACCAGGAGGTGGTACCCATGAACGTATCGACGTGGGTGCTCTCCTACGGGGTCACGGTCGGGCGATAGGTCGTCCGGGAGCGCCGTTCCAGAGCGCTCCCGAAAGGCACGACCATGCATTTCGTTTCCGAACTACGCCTGGACGACGGCGTCCTCGAACGCGAATTCGTCCTCGGCGAGAGCCCCGGCACCCTGTGGACGCCTGAGTGTGCCACCCGGGCCCCGCTGATCCTGATGGCCCACAACAACGGCCTGCCCAAGGGGGCAGCCCGGCTGGTGGCCCGGGCCCGGCACTCCGCGGCGCACGGCTACGCGGTGGCCACCATCGACGCCTCCGGCTGCGGTGACCGGCCCCGATCCGCCGCCGACGAGCAGGCGCGCGCCGACCTCCGCCGACCTCCGCCGGGCGATGCAGGCCGGCGAGCCCGTCGATGAGATCTTCGAGTCCTTCATCGGCCCGCTGGTGGAAAAGGCCTCCCGGAATGGCGGGCCACCCTGGACGCCCTCCTTTCGCTGCCCGAGATTGGCGGCCCGATCGGCTACTCGGGATGGACCGCCGTCGGCATTCGGCTGGCGGTGGTCGAGCGGCGCATCGCGGCCGCCGGTTTCTTCGCCGGCGGGTACGTCCCCCGCGCCCAGCGCGAGGAGGCCCGGCAGGTCACCGTTCCGCTGCTGTACCTGCTGCAGTGGGACGACGAGGGGAACCCCCGGCAGCGGGCACTGGACCTGTTCGACGCCTTCGGCACCGAGGAGAAGACGCTGCACGCCAATCTGGGCGGGCACACCGGCACCCTGTGGTTCGAGGTGAGGACGGGGCCCGGTTCTTCGGCCGGCACGTGACGTAAGGCGGGACCGCCGGGCCGGCAGCAGGGGGGTAGGCGGTGTCGGCCGGGATGCCGCTCGTCGAGGACGGGTCCTGGCCCTCCTCAGCTCTCCGCACCCGAGGGCCCCTGCCCACCAGGCAGGGGCCCGCGGTGCCACGCAGGCCGCCGATTCCGGAAGGCCCGGTCGTTTGCCGGTGACCTGTGGGGTAGGGGCTGCGAGGGGGAGACCTCGGCAAGTACGGCGGCTAAGGAAACCATCATGAAAGCTGCAGTGTACGAAGGGCCGCGCACGGTGACCGTCAGGGACGTTCCCGACGCGAGGATCGAGCACCCCGCCGACATTCTCGTAAAGATCACGACCACGAACATCTGCGGATCCGACCTCCACATGTACGAAGGACGGACCTCCTTCGAGACCGGCCGGGCCATGGGCCACGAGAACCTCGGACAGGTCGTCGAGGTGGGTGCGGCCGTCGGCAATGTGAAGGTCGGCGACTGGGTGGTCCTGCCCTTCAACGTGGCCTGCGGTTTCTGCAAGCAGTGCGAGCAGGGCCTGACGAACTACTGCCTCACCATGCAGCCGAAGCCGGACATGGCCGGTGCGGCGTACGGCTTCGCGGAGATGGGCCCCTACCAGGGCGGGCAGGCCGAGTTGCTCCGCGTCCCGTACGGCGACTTCAACGCCCTGCGCCTGGGCGAGGACGCCGCCGAGCGCCAGCTCGACTACGTGATGCTGGCCGACATCTTCCCCACCGGCTACCACGCCACGGAAATGGCCGGCGTCAGACCCGGCGACCAGACGGTCGTCCACGGCGCGGGCCCGGTCGGCCTGATGGCCGCGTACTCGGCCCTGCTGAAGGGTGCCGGGCGGGTCTGGGTGGCCGACCACCAGCCCGACCGACTCCGGCTGGCCGAGCAGATCGGAGCCGTCCCCGTCAACACCGCCGAACAGGACCCGGCGGAGGTCGTCAAGGAAGCGACCCTGGGACTCGGCGCCGACAACGGCTGTGAATGCGTCGGTTACCAGGCCCATGACCCCCAGGGGCACGAGGACGCCACCCTCACCATGAACGGCCTCATCGACGCCGTCCGTTTCACCGGCCGGATCGGGGTCGTCGGGGTGTTCGTCCCCGAAGACCCCGGAGCCCTCGAGGTGCAGGGGGAACTCGCCGCCCACGGCAAGATCCCGATCGACTTCGGCAAGCTCTGGTTCAAAGGACAGACGATCGGCACCGGCCAGGCCCCGGTCAAGCGGTACAACCGGGCGCTGCGCGACCTCATCGCCGGCGGCAGGGCCGAGCCGAGCTTCGTCGTCTCCCACGAACTCGACCTGGACGAGGCCCCCTCGGCGTACGAGCACTTCGACGACCGCGACGACGGCTGGACCAAGGTCGTCCTCCACCCCGACGGCACCCACCGTTCCGGCCGGGGCGACGGCTCCTCCCACCTCACCCTGCAGGAACTACGTCACCGGGCCGCGGAACGCGGGATCGAAGGCCGATCCCACATGAACAAGCACCAGCTCGAAAAGGCCCTCGGGTACTGATCGCCGCCGGGGCCCACCGCCCGCAGACGCACGGGGGCGCCCAGCCCCGCAAGGCCACCGGTCCGGGAGGTGCGCCATGACGAAGCCGACCGCACTCGTCATCATCGACATGCTCAACACCTACGAGCATGAGGACGCCGACGTCCTGCTCAAAACCGTCTCGCGAGCCCTGCCCGCCGTGGTGGACCTCCTCGAACGGGCCCGGGAACGGAACGTTCCGGTGATCTACGCCAACGACAACTACGGGAGGTGGCGCTCCCATCACGGCGAACTCCTGGAGGCAGCCCTCGCGAGCCCGCACGCCGACCTCGTCGAACCGCTGCGGCCCGACGAGTCCGCGTACTTCGTCGTCAAAGCACGCCACTCCATCTTCTACGAGACCCCGCTCGCCTACCTGCTGAACTCCCTCGACGTGACCAGCCTCGTCCTGTGCGGGCAGGTCACGGAACAGTGCGTGTTGTACTCCGCCCTCGACGCACACATCCGCCACCTCTCGGTCACCGTCGCGCGGGATGCCGTCGCGCACATCCATGAGGACTTGGCCGAGGCGGCCCTGCGCATGATGGAAATCAATATGTCCGCCCGCATCGTGCCCGCGGCCGACGCCTTCGGATAGCGGGCCCCGCGCCTCAGCCGTGCCTGTGCTGGACGGCCGCCACGCCCGCGGCGCAGGCGGTGCGGAGCGTCCACCCGGTGCCGGTCAGGCGGCCCGGTGTGGTCATCGGCGCGCTGTGCCCGTCGTGGGGGCCTGGGCCGTGGCCGGGGGTGGGTTGTCGGCGAAGAGGGCGAGGAGGCCGGCGATGTCGCGGCCTTCCTCGGCGGGATGCCGGAACTTGGCTCCGGGGGTGATGCGATAGCGGTTGCGGCGCCCTTCGCGTACCCGGGTGAGGTATCCCTCCTGCTCCAGGTCCGCGACGATCGACTGGACGGTTCGCTCGGTCAGGACGCAGGTCCTGGCGACCTCCCTCAGGCGGACCTCGGGATCCCTCCACAGCGCCAACAGGACGCGTGCGTGGCTCGTCAGGAACGTCCACGGTGCTTTGGGAAGTGCTCCATCACCCATCACTTCAGCATGCACCTTTTTTGTATATACGTCCTGTTTTTCGTGCAATTCTTGACGTACGTCGGTCGGATGCTGACGATGCTGTTGGAAGCAGTGACACCCCAGAACGCGCGTGGGGAGGCAGTGATGACCGCGACCGTGCACGCCGACCGTCCGGACACCCCGGAAGCCGCCGGTCTGGAAGTCGCGGTGACACCCGGCCCGCAGCCGGGAAGAGTCCACGTCCGCGTGAGCGGCGAGATCGACTTCGACAACGCCGGGAACCTGCGCGACGCCCTCCTGACCGCACTCGTCACCCACCGCGGCACACTCCTCCTCGACCTGAGCCGGGTCACTTTCTGCGACTGCGCAGGCCTCAACGTCCTCCTGGCCGCCCGCGCCACAGCCCAGCGGGCCGGCCGCCGCCTGTGCATCACCCGGGCCGGCCGTCCCGTCGAGCGGCTCCTGGATCTCACCGCAACCCGTCCCTACCTCACCTGACCACCCTGAGGCAAGTGATCGACATGTCCGCCTCCGCGCCCCGCGCCGACGGCACCCGCACGGACACCCGCGCCCGCCCCGCACACCCCATGTCCGAGCCGGCGCACGAGACGGCCATCCGGTGGGCGGTGGGCACACTGATGGCGACGACCCCGGCCCCCGCCCGCGAGGCGGAGGCCATCCTGTCCGCCGCTGCCGCCCGGGCCGGCCTGCCTGAGGCCGCCCTGGCCGCCGCCATGCGCCAAGCCTCCCGCGGCGTACCGGTCCCCGCCCGTGCCGAGCGGGCCCTGCGCCAAGCCGTCCAGGCGGCCCGTACCGCGACCACCACCGCGCCCCCGCCGTCCGGCCCCTACCTGGTGCCGTTGCGGGCAGATGCCGAGAAGGCTCTCGGCCGGTACTTCGAGGACTGCCTGCGCCTGCAGGCAGCACCTGCCGACGCGGACGCCCGCCGTGCCTTCGAGGACAGTCTGTTCACCCTGTGCGTCCTCATGGGCCGGCCCTCCGCCGCGGCAGCGTTGCACGAGGCCATCCAGTACACCGAGGGCTGACGAAGCCGACGTGAGGTGGTCCGGGCCGGGATGGCGCTGGACGCACGTAGGCGGACGTAGACGGAAGTGGACGCGCGTGGTGACGCATCGCCGGGCCCGTGAGATCGTCGGCTACAGGGTCGTCGAGGCCACGGACGGCAGCTTGGGCGGGTAACGGGGGGTACGCGCGGTGCGGTCGCTCAGTAGCGCGCTGTCAGCGGGTCCCCGCCTCGCCGCTGGCCGACCGACTGGCTCGTCGCCGCGACAGCTCCGGGTGGCCGGCGTGCGCGCCGGTCCCGCCGTTGCCCATCCCGCGAACACCGCGAAGAAGGCTGCCCAGGCCGTCCGCCACGGCGGCGCCCCGAGGCTCCGCCGCCCTCGGGGCGTTCTCCCGGGCAGGGGGCCTGTCACGTGCCTGTGACAGTCGGCGGACGGCGTCGTGAAGTGCGGGGGTCAGTCTTTTAGCAGAGGGACAAACAAGACATTTCA
>NZ_JARAYQ010000306.1:0-8706 GCF_033794505.1 Streptomyces sp. MB09-01
GGGGGCGATCGGGGCGCGCCGACCGTACCGGGCGCCCCGATCGCCCCCCGCGCGCCCGGCGCCCCCGCCTGGGGCCAGCCCGGCTTCGGTGCGGGCCCGTACGGCGGTTACCCGCAGTCGAAGCCGGTCACCAACGGCCTGGCCGTCGCCGCCGTGATCGTCGCCTGCTTCGGCGTGTTCACCGGCGTCGTGCCCTTCCTCTTCTGGGCCGGCGCCCTGATGGCCATCGTCGCCACGGGCCTCGGCATCGGCGCCATCGTCCGCGCCAACAACGGCGCCCCGAACAAGACGATGGCCGTCGTCGGCACCGTCCTCGGCGTGCTCGGCCTCGCCGCCTCGATCGGCGGCTTCTTCATCACGACCGCCTACATCGGGAACACCTCCCGCGTCGACCAGGGCATCGACATCGGCGACGACGAGATGGACCTGGAGGGGCTCTACCCCAGCGGTGAGCCCTGGCCATCCGCGTCCCCGTCGCCCTCCCAGGTCCCGGGCCTGACCAGCGCGCTGCCGTTCGGCGAGACCTTCACCTACCCGAACGGCGTCAAGGTGAGCCTGTCGGCTCCGACGGAGTACAAGCCGAAGGGCATCATCGCCCGCGAGCGGGTGAAGAACGCGATCCAGCTGACGGTCACCATCACCAACGGTTCGTCCTCGCCGCACGAGGTCATCTACGCCATGCCCAACGTCCGCGACGAGCAGGGCATGACCGCCGAGATGGTCTTCGACAGCGGCGGCTCCGGCGGCAGTGTTCCGAAGATGATCAAGGGGTCCATCCTGCCGGGCGCGTCCGCCAGCGGGATCGTGGCCTTCGAGGTCCCCGAAGGCACCAAGAGCATCACCGCGGACATCTCCGCGGGGACCCTGCTCGACGACGTGAAGTATGCCGGCCCGATCGGCTGACGAAGCAGTTCCCGCAAGGGAAAACGAGCGGGGCCCAGGACATCGCGTCAGAAAGACGATTAGACTGGGCCCCGTGCCTCAACTACGCCTCGCTCTGAATCAGATCGACTCGCACGTCGGCGACATCGCCGCCAACGCCGACTCGGTCGTGCACTGGACCCGGCACTCCGCCGAGCAGGGTGCCCACCTGGTGGCGTTCCCGGAGATGATGCTGACCGGGTACCCCGTCGAGGACCTCGCCCTGCGCGGCTCCTTCGTCGAGGCCTCCCGCGCCGCGCTGCGCGGGCTCGCGGAGCGGCTGGCGGCCGAGGGCCTCGGTGAACTGCCGGTCGTCGTCGGCTACCTCGACCGCACCGAGAAGGCCGTCCCCCGGCTCGGCAGGCCGGCCGGCTCCCCGGAGAACGCGGCGGCCGTGCTGCACCGCGGACAGGTCGTCCTGCGCTTCGCCAAGCACCACCTGCCCAACTACGGGGTGTTCGACGAGTTCCGGTACTTCGTGCCGGGCGACACCCAGCCGGTGATCCGGGTGCACGGCGTCGACGTGGCCCTGGCCATCTGCGAGGACCTCTGGCAGGAGGGCGGCCGGGTCCCGGCCACCCGCTCCGCCGGGGCCGGACTGCTGATCTCCGTCAACGCGTCCCCGTACGAGCGCAACAAGGACGACCTGCGCCTCGAACTGGTCCAGAAGCGGGCCCAGGAGGCCGGCTGCACGCTCGCGTACCTGGCGATGATCGGCGGCCAGGACGAGCTGGTCTTCGACGGCGACTCGATCGTCGTCGACGCCGACGGCGAAGTCATCGCCCGCGCCCCGCAGTTCTCCGAGGGCTGCGTCCTGGTCGACCTCGACCTGCCGGCGGCGCGCGCCGACGCCCCCGAGGGCGTGGTGGACGACGGACTGCGCATCCACCGCGTGATCCTGTCCGAGGAGCCGGTGGAGCCGTACGAGGCCGTGGTCACCGGCGGTTACGCCGACCGCCTCGACGACGACGAGGAGATCTACGACGCGCTGGTCGTGGGCCTGCGCGCGTACGTGAAGAAGAACGGGTTCCGCTCCGTCCTGGTCGGGCTCTCCGGAGGCATCGACTCCGCCCTCGTCGCCGCCATCGCCTGCGACGCGATCGGCGCGCAGAACGTGTACGGCATCTCGATGCCCTCGAAGTACTCCTCGGACCACTCCAGGGGCGACGCGGCCGACCTGGCCGAGCGGACCGGCCTGAACTTCCGGACCGTGCCGATCGAGCCGATGTTCGACGCGTACATGGGCTCGCTGGGCCTCACCGGCCTGGCCGAGGAGAACCTGCAGTCCCGGCTGCGCGGCACCATGCTGATGGCGGTCTCCAACCAGGAGGGCCACATCGTGCTGGCCCCGGGCAACAAGTCGGAGCTGGCCGTCGGCTACTCCACGCTCTACGGCGACTCGGTGGGCGCGTACGGCCCGATCAAGGACGTCTACAAGACGGACGTCTTCCGGCTCGCGCACTACCGCAACCGGGCCGCCGCCGAACGCGGAGAGACCCCGCCGATCCCGGAGAACTCCATCGTGAAGCCGCCGAGCGCCGAACTGCGCCCGGGCCAGGTGGACACCGACTCGCTGCCGGACTACCCGGTGCTCGACGCGATCCTGGCCCTGTACGTGGACCGCGACCAGGGCATGGAGGCGATCGTGGAGGCCGGGTTCGACCGTGAGCTGGTCGCCCGGACCCTGCGGATGGTGGACACGGCGGAGTACAAGCGCCGGCAGTACCCGCCGGGCACGAAGATCTCCGCGAAGGGCTTCGGCAAGGACCGCCGGCTGCCGATCACGAACGGCTGGCGCGAGCAGGCGTAGCCACGGCGCGCGGCTGCCGGGCTCGGAGGCCGGGCCCGGCAGCCGCCCGCGTCAGGGCTTGACCGTGACCCGGGCGGCGACCGGAAGGTGGTCGCTGCCCGTACGCGGCAGGGTCCACGAGGCCTCCGGCCGGATCCCGCGGACCATGATCTGGTCGATCCGGGCCATCGGGAACTGCGCCGGCCAGCTGAAGCCGAAGCCGTCGCCGGCCGCGCCCTGCGTGGAGCGCATCTGCGAGGTCACCTCGGACAGGGCGCGGTCGTTCATGGTGCCGTTGAGGTCGCCGAGCAGGATGACCTTCTTCAGCGGTTCGGCGGCGAGCGCGGCGCCCAGCGCGTCGGCGCTGTCGTCGCGCTGGTTCGCGGTGAAGCCGGCGTTCATCTTGACCCGGACCGAGGGCAGGTGCGCGACGAAGGCCGCGACCTTGCCGTGCGGGGTGTCGACGGTGGCGCGCATGGCCCGGGTCCAGCCCATCCTGATGTCGACGGGCGCGCTCGCGCTCAGCGGGTACTTGCTCCACACGCCGACCGTGCCCTCGACCGAGTGGTACTTGTACGTGCCCGCCAGGGCCTTCTCGTAGACGGGGACGGCGCTGCCCTTGAGCTCGGTCAAGGCCAGGATGTCGGCCCCGGACCCCGCGACCGATTCGGCGGTGCCGCGCGGGTCGGGGTTGTCGGCGTCGACGTTGTGGGTGGCGACCACGAGGTTGCCGCCGGACCCGGACTTGTCGGTGACCAGGCCGCCGAAGAGGTTCGCCCAGACCGCGCCGGTCAGCACGAGGGCGATGAGGGCGGTCGCGGACTTGCGGAAGACGGCGCCGGCCAGCAGGAGCGGGACGGCCAGGCCCAGCCAGGGCAGGAAGGTCTCGGTGAGGCTGCCGAGGTTGCCCACGTCGTTGGGCAGCTGCGCGTGGAAGATCATCACCAGCGAGATCAGTACGGCGATCGCGGCGAGCACCCATCCGCGCCGCCAGATCCCGGGGTCCTTGCGCAGTTCGGCCAGCCGGCGCCGGAAGGGGGATCCGGAGGGCTCGGGCTCCGAGCCGCCGTTCCCCGATTCCGTCATGTACGCCTGTGCCATGCCACTGCCCTCACTGCCGTGCTCGCGCTCCGTCCCCGCCCTTGACCCTAGGCGATGCACGAAGCCTTCCGTGTCGTACCTCACGACCGTCCGTCACGGTCGTACGTCCGGGAGGACGAACGGCCGTGCGCACGGGGTTCCGGTTGTCACGAAACGCGCACATTGGATCCTGCGGGCCGGTGTGCGCCCCACACCACTTCCGCCTTCGGCCCCGCGGATGCCACCATGGTGGGTGAGTCCGGGGACGCCGTGAGGGCGCCTCGAGATGACACAAGGAGCAGTTGCAATGACGCATGCCGTTTCGCCTGCCCGCGAACCCGCATCCGCGGCCTCCCCCACCCTGTACGGAGGCACGGGCACCCGGCGCATCACCGTCCGCGACCTGACCCTCGCCAAGGAACGCGGCGAGAAGTGGCCCATGCTCACCGCCTACGACGCGATGACCGCGTCCGTCTTCGACGAGTCCGGCATCCCGGTCATCCTCGTCGGCGACTCCATGGGCAATTGCCACCTCGGCTACGACTCCACCGTCCCGGTGACGATGGACCAGATGACCATGCTTTCGGCGGCCGTCGTGCGGGGCACGAGCCGCGCCCTGGTCATCGGCGACATGCCGTTCGGCTCGTACCAGGAAGGCGCCGTGCAGGCGCTGCGGAGCGCCACCCGTCTCGTGAAGGAGGCCGGGGTCGGAGCGGTGAAGCTGGAGGGCGGCGAGCGCTCGCTGCACCAGACCGAGCTGATCGTGCAGTCCGGCATTCCCGTCATGTCCCACCTGGGTCTGACCCCGCAGTCCGTCAACGCCATGGGCTACCGGGTGCAGGGGCGCGGCGACGAGGCCGCGCACCAGCTGCTGCGCGACGCGAAGGCGGCGCAGGATGCGGGCGCCTTCGCGGTGGTGCTGGAGCTCGTCCCGGCCGAGCTGGCCGCCGAGGTCACCCGGTCCCTGCACATCCCGACGGTCGGCATCGGAGCCGGCTCGGAGTGCGACGCGCAGGTGCTGGTGTGGACCGACATGATGGGCCTGACCGGTGGGAAGCTGCCGCGGTTCGTGAAGCAGTACGCGAACCTGCGGGCGACCATGGGCGACGCGGCGAAGGCCTTCGCCGAGGACGTGGTCGGCGGAACGTTCCCGCAGGAAGAGCACGCCTTCCACTGATGAGGTGAACGGCCGCGCCGGCGGCCCGCCGCCCGCTCCACCGACAGCCCGCCGACCACGTGTCGGCGGGCTGTCGTACGTCTGTCGTACGTTTGTCGGTCGACTGTCGGTGCTTTGTCAGTGGCGGCTGGTCCCATGATGGGCATGACGCGAAACGACAAGAAGCCCAACGCCGTGGAGGTACGGGGGCTGGTCAAGCACTACGGCGAGACCAAGGCCCTCGACGGCGTGGACCTGGACGTCCGCGAGGGCACGGTCCTCGGAGTCCTCGGACCCAACGGCGCCGGCAAGACCACCCTCGTGCGATGCCTTTCCACCCTGATCACCCCCGACGCCGGCACGGCCGTCGTCGCCGGGTACGACGTGGTCCGCCAGCCGCGGCAGCTGCGCCGCACCATCGGCCTCACCGGCCAGTACGCCTCGGTCGACGAGAAGCTCTCCGGCTGGGAGAACCTCTACATGATCGGGCGGCTGCTCGACCTCTCCCGCAAGGACGCCCGCCGCCGCGCGGACGAGATGCTGGAGCGGTTCTCCCTGACCGAGGCGGCGAAGAAGGCCGCCATGAACTACTCCGGCGGCATGCGCCGCCGGCTCGACCTCGCCGCCTCCCTGATCGGCAAGCCGGCCGTGCTCTACCTGGACGAGCCGACCACCGGTCTCGACCCCCGCACCCGCAACGAGGTGTGGGACGAGGTCCAGCGACTGGTCGCCGAGGGCGCCACCGTGCTGCTCACCACCCAGTACATGGAGGAGGCCGAGCAGCTCGCCGGCGAGCTGACGGTCATCGACCGCGGCAAGGTCATCGCCAACGGCAAGGTCGACGAGCTGAAGGCGCGCGTCGGCGGCCGCACCCTGAAGATCCGCCCCGTTGCCTCCGCCGACCTGCCGGGCATGGCCCGCGCGCTGGCCGAGGCCGGACTGGACGGGGTGGCCGGCACCCAGGCCGTGCCGGACGAGGGCGTGCTGCTGGTCCCGATCCTGAGCGACGAGCAGCTGACCGCCGTCGTCGGCCTGCTGGCCGCCCGCGGGTACGCCATCGCCGACCTCGGCACCTACCTGCCCAGCCTCGACGAGGTGTTCCTGGCCATCACCGGCCAGAAGCCCGCCTCCGTCGAGGACTCCGTCCCCACCGAGAAGACCGAGGAGGTCGCGGCATGAGCACCGTAACCACGACGAAGCCCGCGCCCACCGCGCCCGGTCCGGCCTCGGTGGCCGCGCACCCGGGCGAGGGCCGGATCGGCCTGCGGGGCAACCTGCGGCACATCGGCGCCCTGGTGCGCCGCAACACCCTCCAGATCAAGCAGGACCCCGAGTCGATGTTCGACGTCGTGTTCATGCCGATCATCTTCACGTTGCTCTTCGTGTTCGTCTTCGGCGGCGCGATCTCCGGCAAGGGCAACCAGGCGGAATACGTCAACTACGTGGTCCCGGGCCTCATGGCCATGATGGGCATGAACATCGCCATGGGCGTCGGCACCGGCGTCAACGACGACTTCAAGAAGGGTGTGATGGACCGGTTCCGGTCCATGCCCATCGCCCGGTCCTCGGTACTGATCGCCAAGATCGTCGTCGAGCTCGGCCGGATGATGGTCGCCATCGCGATCCTGCTCGCCGTGGGCTTCCTGCTCGGCCTGTCGATCAAGGGGCCGGTGCTGGGCCTGTTCCTCTCGATCGGGCTGTCGGCCGTGTTCGGCGCCTCGCTGATGTGGATCTTCGTGCTGCTCGGTCTCACCCTGAAGACCCCGCAGGCGGTCCAGGGCATGGCGATGATGGTCCTGATGCCGCTGCAGTTCGGCAGCTCGATCTTCGCCCCGCCGACCACGATGCCGGGCTGGCTGCAGTCCTTCACGGACTACAACCCGCTGTCGAACCTGGCGGACGCCGCCCGCGCCCTGATCAACGGAGCTCCGGTCGGCGACTCGGTGTGGATGACACTGGCCTGGTCGCTCGTCATCACGGCGGTCACCATGCCGCTCGCGGTACGGAAGTTCCGCCAGAAGACCTGACCCGCGGACCGATCCGTTCGGATCGCGTCCCGGACGGACACCGGCCGGGGGCCGGGTCAGATGAGGGCGGTGGCCTCCTCCATGGTGAGGCCGCCGCCTTCGGCGTACGCCTTCTCGTAGGCGGCGTCGCCGAGCGCCGCCCGCGCCAGCTCCTCGACGAGGGAGCCGTCCTCGCGTTCCGTGGTGATCGGGAAGTGCCCGGGCGGCAGGTGCGTCCGGTAGGCGCCGAACAGCCGGGCGGCGTCGTACTCGCGCCGCGGGCCGCCGAGCGAGACGAGGGAGACGGCCCCGGTCAGCAGGTACACGGCGGGCAGCTGCGGGGCGACCATCATCACGAGCGGGTCCCGGACCCTGGCCGTGGCCTCGCGGATCCGCACCAGCGCTTCCTCGTACGCGCCGTCCTGGTTGTCCAGCCAGGCCATCGTGGCGAGGAGGAACACGTCGAAGACGGCGTACGCACCGAGCGCGAAGTCCTCGCGCAGCGCCTCGAGCTGGGCCCGGGCCTCGGCGATCCGGCCGGTGCGGCCGAGGAGGCCCGCGAGGAACATCCGGGCGGCGGGCATGGCCTCGTTGCCGTACCCCTGCCAGCGTGCCGTGATCTCGGTGAGGATCGCCTCGGCCTCCTCGGCCTCCCCGTTCTCGACCAGCGTCCCGGCCATCCGTACGCGCAACACCGTCACCTGGGCCTTGGCGCCCAGGCGTTCGGCGTGCTCGATCGCGGCCCGGAAGTCCTCGGCGGCCAGCGCGTACATGCCGCGCTTCTCCCGGGACTCGGCGCGCGCGGACAGCGCCTCGGCGCAGCCCCAGTCGTCGCCGAGCTCGCGGAAGAGGGCCAGACTCTCCTCGGCGTCGCGGGAGGCGTCGCCGGCCCAGTCCGCCCGGTTGGCGAGGATGTTGGCGCGGAGCTGCAGGGCGGAGGCGAGCTCCCAGCGGTAGCCGAAGGCACGGGCGGTCTCGACGGTCTCGTCCACGACGCGCTGCAGCAGCCCGGGGTCGCCCGCGATCATGACGGCGTAGATCCAGAGGGAGGAGGGGGACCGGCAGGTCTGCGGCAGCCCGGGCCGGTAGGCGGCGAGCACTCCGTCGATCTGGGCACGGACCTCGGGAGTGTCCCAGGTGTCGCTGTTCTGGTCGCGGGCGGCCAGCCGGATCAGCTGGATGCCGCGCCAGGCCTCGGTGAGCAGTTCGCCGGTGTACGGCGGGGGCGAGTCGACGATCCGGTCGTGGACGGGTTCGGCGGGAGCGGAGGGCGCCGCGAAGGGGTTGGGGCCGAGCGCGGCGGCCGCCTCGGACCAGTGCCGGGACTCGGTGGCCAGGTCGTGCATGTGCCAGTACCAGCCCAGGGAGTGGACGAGGCACAGCACCTCGTCGGCGTCGCGGGCGGCGACCGCGCGGCGCAGGGCGGTACGGATGTTCTCGTACTCGGTGACGAGCCGCTCGGTGGCGGCCCGCTGGCCGTGACCGCGGAGCAGGGGCTCGGTGGTGCGGGCCAGTTCGCGGTAGTGGACGAGGTGGCGGCGCTCGGTGTGCTCGCGGTCCCCCTCGGCGGCGGCGAGGCGCTCGGCGGCGTACTCGGCGACGGTCTCCAGGAGGCGGTAGCGCATGCCGGAGCCGTCGGGGCCGGGGGCGGCGACGACGAGGGATTTGTCGACGAGGGAGCCGAGGACGTCGGCGGTGTCGTAGGACGGGTCGGCGCAGACGTCCTCGGCGGCGGCGAGGTCGCAGCCGCCCGC
>NZ_JARAYQ010000307.1:0-8639 GCF_033794505.1 Streptomyces sp. MB09-01
GGTGTGGAGGGTGGTGAGTTCGGGGCCGGGGGTGGTGCCCAGGGCATTGGCGAGGGTGCGGCGGATGCGTTCGTATGCGGCCAGGGCGTCGGCGGGGCGGCCGGCGGCGCGTAGGGCGCGGAGCTGCTGGGCGCGCAGAGGTTCGTCGTACGGGGACGCCTGGATCAGCGCCTCGATCTCCGGCAGGAGTGCGGCCGGGGCGGTGGCGCCGCTGCGCAGGTCCGCCTCGATGCGGTCGCGGAGGGCGGCGGAGCGGCGGGCCTCGGGGCCGGCGGCGTGACCCGTGCGGGCCGGTTCGGGGAGGTCGGCCAGGGCGGGCCCGCGCCAGAGGGAGAGGGCGGCGCGAAGGGTGCGGGCGGCGGCGGCCGGGTCGGTGGCCAGCTCCCGGCCGCCCTGGACCGCCAGCCGGCTGAACCGGTGCAGGTCTATGTCGTCCGGGGCGGCGGCCAGGCGGTAGCCGCCGGCGGGGTCGGCGGTGATGGTGTCCCGGCCGCCGAGCGCGCGGCGCAGCCGGGCGACGAGGGCTTGGAGGGCGGCGGGCGCGTCCTGGGGCGGGGCCTCGCCCCAGACGTCGTCGACGAGTTCGGCGACGGAGGTCCGGCGGCCCGCGCGCAGGGCGAGGGCGGCGAGGAGCGCGCGCAGGCGGGCGCCGCCCGTCGGGAGCGGGGCGCCGGTCTCGTCGCGCGCCTCGGTGACGCCGAGGATGAGATACCGCACCCGCCAATTCTGCCCCGCGGCCGGACTCAGGTGATCGAAGTGTCTCCGTTCGCCTCCAGCAGGGTGCGCAGGGCCTCGGCGACCGTGGCGCAGGTGGCGGGGTCGAGCGGGGCGAGCAGCTCGGCGTAGCGGCTGAGGTGATCGGTGATCAGGGACTCGGTGAGCTCGAGGCTCTGCTCCGTGAGGCGGATGCGGACCGAGCGGCGGTCCTGTCCGTCCCGGACCCGCTCGACCAGGCCCTTGGCCTCCATGCGGTCGATGCGGTTGGTGATCGCGCCCGAGGTCACCATGGCGGCCGGGATGAGGGCGCCGGCGGTGAGCGCGTACGGGGGGCCGGACCGGCGGAGGGTGAAGAGGATGTCGAGCTCGCCCACCTCGAGGTCCCGTTCGGCCGCGAAGGCCTTGAGGTGCCGGTCGATGATCCGGTTCATCCGCTGGACGCGGGCCAGCACCTCGACGGGCCACAGGCCGGCCGCCAGCTCGGGGCGCTCGTCCGCCCACTGGCCGACGATCGCGTCCACTGCGTCGCTCATGTCGCGTCCTCATCCTCGTGCGTCTTCGTGTCTCGTCCGCGCCCCCTCGAAGGGTATCTCAACGTTGAGACACTTGACGTTGAGAGGACTGCCCTGTTTTTATCTCAACATTGAGATTCTGAACCTTGAGATGGATCGGAGTGGGCGTCCACCATGAGCACGAGCACGCACACGACCACAAGCACGCGTACGACCCCCGCCGACCGGTCCGGCCCCGGCCCGGTCCCCGTCCTGTGGCTGGCGCTGCTGGCCACGCCCGTCGCCGCCGCAGCCAACGCACCCGTCCTGATCCTTCCCGACATGGCCGGCTCCCTCGGGGTGGGCACCTCGACCGCCGCCTGGCTCGTCGCCGCCTTCGCCTGGGCCATGGCCGTCTCCATCCCCCTGCTGGCCGGCCTGCTGCGCCGCCGCGGCCTGGCGCCGGTGCTCCGGCTGTCCAGCGCCCTCCTCCTCGGCGGAACGCTCCTCGTCGCCGCGTCCCCCTGGCTTCCGGTGACCCTCCTCGGGCGGGCCGCGCAGGCCGCCGGCGGCGCCGGCCTGGTGGCGGCCGCGATGAGCCTGGCCGGCTCGGCCCGCCGCATGGGCGTCATCAGCGCGGGCTTCGGCATGCTCGGGGCGACCGGCCCGCTGCTCGGCGCCCAGCTCTCGCACGCCGTGTCGTGGCGGCTCTCGCTCTCGGTGTCCCTGGTCTCGCTGCTGGCGGTGCCCGCGGTGAGCAAATACGCGAAGGCCCCGGCATCCGCCCCGCAGGGCCGGTTCGACGCACGCGGCGCCGCGCTGCTGACGGTGCTGGCCACCGCCCTGGTCCTGCTGCCCCACGCCCCCGCCGTCGCCCTCGGCTCCGCGGCCCTCGCCGCCGCGCTGCTCGCGCTCCACGTACGACGGCGCCCCGAGGGCTTCGTCCCGGCCGCGCTGATCCGCAGGCCCCTCTTCCTCGGCTCCGCCCTCCTGGCGCTCGCGCTGTCGACCTCGTACTTCACGCTGCTGTTCGCCGTGCCCCGGCTGATCTCGGACCGCGCGGGCTGGGACACCGGCGCGGCCGGCGCCGGTCAGCTCGTGGCGCTGCTCACCGGCTCCGCGCTCTCCTGGCTGCTGGCGGCGGGCTCGGCGCGCATGGGACGGGTGGCCGTACGCACGGTGCTGGTGGGGATCGGCGCCCTGGCGGCGCTGACCGCGGTCTTCGCGAGCCACGGGCCGCTGCTGCTGCTCGCCACCCTGGGCGGCGTTTTCGGCGCGACCGGCGCCAACGCCGTGCTGTCGACGCACGCCGCGTCGAGCGTCCCCGACGCCCAGCGCCCCACGGCCATCGGCCTGTTCACCCTCTGCTACCAGCTCGGCGGCGCCTTCGGCCCGGCCATCGCGACCGCCCTGGTGCTCGGCTCCTGAACCACGCCGGCCGGGCCGAGGCCTCGGGCCGGCGGCATCACGAAAGCGCCGGACGGTGCACCGGAACCCCCTCCGGCACCGCCCGTCGTCGCGCCGTCGAGGTCCCCGTCCAGCAGGTGCCGCGGCGGGCCAGCAGCCGGCGCAGCCACAGCTCCATCGAGACGAGTTCCGCCAGCCCGTCCAGCGGGACCGGCCGGCCGTCCGCCGCGTCGAGCAGGGCCTGGCGCACCACCCGGGCCTCGATCAGGCCCGCGTCCGCGAGCAGCGGGGAGGCGAAGAGCGACAGCAGCTCGTCCAGGGCGGCGCGCAGCCCCAGCCGGGTCGCCGTCTCGTTCGGGGTGTGGGCCGTGGCGCCCCAGCCCGGCGGGAGCTCGCGCACTCCGGCCGAGGCCAGGACGCTGCGCAGGATCTCCGCCCGGGCCCCGGGCTGGACGCGCAGGGACTCGGGCAGGGCGCGGGCTGCCCGTACGACCTGGTTGTCCAGGAAAGGGGCGTGCAGGCGCTGGCTGCGGACCTCCACGGCCTGTTCGAACACCCGGTGGTCGGCGGCGTGCCGGGCCAGCAACGAACGGGCCCGGGCCTCCCCGGGCCGCAGCGACAGCGGCGGCCGGCCGGCCGCGGCCGTCAGCCGGATCGATACTTCCGCCAGGGCCTCGCCCGTGAGCCAGCCGGCCGCCGGGCCGGGCCGGGACCAGGTCAGGGCGGCGAGGGAAGCGTCCACCGGACCGGAGGCGCGCTCGGTGACCCCGCCCTCGCGGAGCCGGGCCGCGGCGGCTTCCATGCCCGCGCGGTACGTCGTACGGGCGAGTCTGCGGGCCGCCGAGTACACGGTGAGCGGCACCAGCAGCGACTCCCCGGAGGCTCCGGAGGCGGAGGCGGAACGGGCCAGCGCCGCCACCGGGCGCAGCAGGTGGCGCCGGCGACGGTCCATCAGGAGGTCGGCCATGCGGGCCGGGTGGGCGTCGAGGACCTGGCGGGCGCCGTGGCCGGTGAAGTGGTCGGCCGAGCCGGCGGCCAGTCTTCGCCGCTCCCGGGCGGCGAAGACGAGGGAGGGGCCGGGTTCGTCGGTGAGCGGGCCGTCGAGTTCGGCGTACGGGAGGGCTTCCCCGGCGGCGGCCACCACCACGTGGTGCAGGCGCGGGTCGGCGGCGATGGCCCGGGCCCGTTCCAGTTCGGCCTCGCGCCCCTGCGGGGTGGCCAGGTCGTTGAAGGTGACCGCGAGCAGCCGGGCCCCGGCGGGGCTCAGCAGGGTGCCCGGGGCCCCCGGCAGACCGGCCGCCAGCAGGGCGAGGGTCGCGGAGGCGCTGCCGCCGGAGAGGTCGGCGCCCACGCCGGGGGCCGGGGCGCCGCGGGCCGCGCGCCGGTCGGCGGGGCCCATTCCGGGCACGGGGCCGGGATCGTACGGCGGCAGCGTCTCGGGAGCATGCCGCGGTGCCGTGAGCCGGGCGCGCACCGCGTCCACCAACGCTTCCCGTACGCCCTCCACCGCGCGCCCGGCATCGGCCTCCGGGGCGGCCACCGCGAGCGAGGCGACCTGTTCGTAGCCGGTGATCTCGCGGGAGCCCTCGCGCAGGATGAGCGCGTGCCCGGGCGGGATGCGCCGCACCCCGGCGTACGGTGTGCCGTCGCCCAGTGCCTCCGGGCTGTCGGGGCAGGCCAGCAGGGCGGCGAGATGGCCGATGTCGAGCTGCGCCTCGATGAGGTCGGCGAGCGGGAGGGCGGCGGTGGCGTACGCCGTGCCGCTCGCCCAGGGGGTGTAGAAGACGGGGCGCGCGCCGGCGAGGTCGCCGACGACGGTGATCCGGCGGCCGGCCTGCACGACGGCGGTGTAGCTGCCGGACCACTGGGTGAGGTGGCGCAGGGCTCCGCCGCGGGCGGCGTAGAGGGCCCGCCTCAACTCGGCGTCGGTCGCGCCGCAGCAGCCGAGGACGGCGAGCCGGGTGAAGGGGTCGGCGGGGTCCGCGGTGACCGTGCGGATCTCGTCGGGGCGCCAGTCGCCGACGGCCCAGAGGGGGTCGGGGTCGCCCCAGAGGAGCTGTGCGCCCACGGGGTGGACGGTGCGTTCGGCGTCCGCGCCGGGGTCGTCGGCGTGGGCCGCGTCCGCGAGGCCGCCGCGCAGCGGTGCGCCTGGGTCGCCGTAGCCGCCCTGGCCGTAGCCGCCCTGGCCGGAGGCGTGCCCCGAGCCGTGGCCGGCCACCCGGCCGGCCGTGCCGAAGCTCGCGGCGATACTGCTCCAACCCACCAACCAGCGCACCGCCGCCTCCCCAGCCTGTGGGCACATGACCGGGGCACGGGCAGCACGGTCAGCGCTGAGGGCGCGGCCGGCGGGACCCCGGATGGCTCGGGTCCATGCTGCCACGGGACAGGCGTGCGAGAGTGGTTAAAGGGGGCGCACATGCAAACGAACACGCCCCGGCCACGCGGTATTTGGCGTTCCGTTCCCACCGTCCCATAGGTCGCTTTGAGCCATTCTTCGGCCGCTGGAAGAGCCGTTCCGGGCCGCCGGAGCCCGGTGCGCGGGCGCGGTCCGGGAGGCGGAATCCGCCCCCCGGACCGTTCCGCCACCCGCGGGGATTGAGGTAGCGGCATCCCCCGGCCCGCCCGATCCGCGCAGCGGGCCGACCCACGCACCGCACATCGAATCGCCGGGCCCCCGGACCGGCCAGAGCGCACGGGCGGGCGCACGGCCACACGGACGGAGCACGCGATGACACGTGCGCCCCGGCAGCGGGCCCGGACCGGACTGTGCAAACGGACAACAATCCCGCCATACGGAAGTAAGGGCCTTAACGCTTGGGAGGCGGGGAACTACGCTGGGTTTACGAAATGCCGGGCGCCTATGCCCCGGCGGCGTATGCGTTCCGCGTGTGACGAGGGGTGGCGCATGTCCAGGGAGCTCCGCGAGCCCAATGAGAAGCTCGGCGCCGTCCTCGCCCTCGCGGGCATCAGCAACGCCGGGCTGGCCCGGCGCGTCAACGACCTCGGCGCACAGCGCGGCCTGACGCTTCGGTACGACAAGACGTCGGTGGCCCGGTGGGTGTCGAAGGGGATGGTGCCGCAGGGCGCCGCCCCGCATCTGATCGCCGCCGCCATCGGGGCGAAACTCGGGCGGCCGGTGCCGCTGCACGAGATCGGGCTGGCGGACGCGGACCCCGCGCCCGAGGTCGGCCTGGCCTTCCCGCGCGACGTGGGCGCGGCGGTGCGCTCGGCCACCGACCTCTACCGGCTCGACCTCGCCGGGCGGCGCGGCGGTGGCGGGATCTGGCAGTCGCTCGCGGGCTCCTTCTCGGTGGCGGCGTACGCGACGCCCGCCTCGCGTTGGCTGATATCTCCCGCCGACGGCTCGGTGGCGCGGGAACCGGCGGGTTCGGACCCCGGCCCGGCGGCCCACGGCCCCGTCGCGCACGGCCCCGTCGCGCACGGCCCGGCGGCCCACGGCCCCGCGGCGCAGGGACCCGTCACTGCTGCCACCCCCTCGGCTCAAGACGCGGCGACGCACGGGACGCCGGCCTCGGCACCGGCGCACGAGGCGGCGGGGGCGCCAGGTCCCAGGCCCTCCCCGGAAGGCCGCACGACGGGACCGGCGACCGGCCCGATGGCAGGCCCGGCGTCGGGCCCGCCGTCCACCGTTGTGCCCGCGCAGCCCGGCGCCGAAACGCCGCGCGACCACGGGCAGCGCGTGGGCCACAGCGATGTGACCAAGCTGCGCGAGGCCGCCGAGGACGCGCGCCGCTGGGACTCCAAGTACGGCGGCGGGGACTGGCGTTCGTCGATGGTGCCCGAGTGCCTGCGGGTGGACGCGGCGCCGCTGCTGCTCGGCTCCTACACCGACGAGGTGGGCCGCGCCCTGTTCGGCGCGACCGCCGAACTGACCCGGCTGGCCGGGTGGATGGCCTTCGACACCGGCCAGCAGGAGGCCGCCCAGCGCTACTACATCCAGGCACTGCGGCTCGCCCGCGCGGCTGCGGACGTACCGCTCGGCGGCTACGTGCTGGCCTCGATGTCGCTGCAGGCGACCTACCGGGACTTCCCGGATGAGGGCGTGGACCTCGCTCAGGCGGCCGTGGAGCGCAACCGCGGCCTGGCCACCGCCCGGACCATGAGCTTCTTCCGGCTGGTCGAGGCACGGGCGCACGCGAAGGCGGGCGATTCGACGGCCGCCGGAGCGGCTCTGCGGGCGGCGGAGGGCTGGCTGGAGCGGTCCCGGGAAGGCGATCCGGATCCGACCTGGCTGGGTTTCTACTCGTACGACCGTTTCGCGGCGGATGCGGCAGAATGCTACCGGGACCTCAAACTCCCGCGGCAGGTACGGCGCTTCACCGAGCAGGCGCTGTCCCGACCCACCGAGGAGTACGTCCGCTCGCACGGGCTGCGGCTGGTGGTGAGCGCGGTCGCCGAGCTGGAGTCGGGCAATCTCGACGCGGCCTGCGCGGCGGGCACCCGGGCGGTGGAGGTGGCGGGCAGGATCTCCTCGGCGCGGACGACCGAATACGTACGGGACCTGCTGCACCGGCTGGAACCGTACGGTGACGAGCCGCGCGTCGCGGAGCTGCGCGAGCGGGCCCGGCCGCTGCTGGTGACGCCGGCGTAGGACCTGATCCGGAAGGCACGGAGGCGGGCCCGGGACCCGCGTGGCCTCGTTGTCGGTGCCGGGGTGCAGTATGCAGGGGTGGGAGGTGTCAGCGTGGGCGGCGGCGTGGGCGTGGACTGCGATGTGCTGGTGATCGGCGGCGGGATCGTCGGTCTGTCGACGGCGCACGCCTTGTCGAGCCTGGCTCCGGGGACGAAGGTGGTCGTCCTGGAGAAGGAACCGGGCCCGGCCCGGCACCAGACCGGGCGCAACAGCGGCGTGATCCACAGCGGGATCTACTACCGCCCGGGATCGCTGAAGGCGCGCTTCGCGGTGAGGGGCGCCGCCGAGATGGTCAAGTTCTGCGCGGAGCACGGGATTCCGCACGAGGTGACGGGCAAGCTGATCGTCGCCACGGAGCGGGAGGAGCTGCCGCGGCTGCACGCCCTGGTCCAGCGCGGCCGGGAGAACGGCATCCCGGTGCGCGAGCTGGGCCCGGCGCAGATCACCGAGTACGAGCCGGAGGTCCGGGGCCTGGCCGCGATCCACGTCGGCAGCACCGGGATCGTCGACTACGGCCGGGTGAGCGCCCAGCTCGCGGATTCCTCGGGCGCGGAGATCGTCTACGGCGGCGCGGTCGACCTGATCTCCCGCCGCGCGTCGGCCGTCGCGGTCCGCACCACGTCGGGGCTGGTGGTCCGGGCGCGGGTGCTCGTGAACTGCGCGGGCCTGCAGTGCGACCGGATCGCCCGCCTGGCCGGGGACGACCCGGGCATGCGGATCATCCCCTTCCGGGGCGAGTACTACGACCTGGCTCGTCCGGACCTGGTCCGCGGGCTGGTCTACCCGGTGCCCGACCCGGCGTTCCCCTTCCTCGGGGTCCACCTCACCCGGGGCATCGGCGGCGGGGTCCACGTAGGGCCCAACGCCGTGCCCGCGCTGGCCCGCGAGGGCTACGACTGGTCGACGGTGCGGCCCCGCGACATCGCGGACGAGCTCGCCTGGCCGGGATCCTGGCGGATGGCCGCACGGCACTGGCGGTACGGGACGGGCGAGATCCACCGCTCGCTGTCGAAGCAGGCCTTCACCCGGGCGGTACGGCGCCTGCTGCCGTCCGTCACCGCGGCGGACCTCCGGCCGGCGGCGGCCGGGGTCCGGGCGCAGGCCGTCCTGCGGGACGGCACGCTGGTGGACGACTTCCTGATCCGCGACGCCCCGCGGACGGTCCACGTGCTGAACGCGCCCTCGCCCGCGGCGACCGCCTCGCTCCCGATCGGCCGGGAGATCGCCTCCCGAGCCCTTCGAACCCTCGGCTCGGCCTGAGCGGTGCCGGGGCCGGGCCGGGGCCGGGCCGGGGCCTGTCCTTTATACACATTTCCCAGCCACCGAGAAGGGCAAAAAAAACAATTCTGTACTTCTGTTTGAAAAAAAAA
>NZ_JARAYQ010000308.1:0-8628 GCF_033794505.1 Streptomyces sp. MB09-01
GCCGTCTCGTTGGCGGGAAGCGGCGTCGCCGACCCCCACGGCCGCCGCCCCGGCCGCGCTCGCGGCGCCGCTTCCCGCCAACGAGACGGCCGCCCGCGTCCGCAACCTCGCCCCCGCCCACTGCACGGTGGTCGGCGCCTACCACACGGCCCGCGTCACCAACATCACCGCGAACGAGCAGGGCTACCTGATCACCACCGACTACACCCGCGCCAACTACGGCAGCGTCGATACCGGGTTCGCGATCACCGAGTGCGTCGGCCGGATCCTCCACATCAACACCACCAACCTCCACGGCACCGCGGTCGTCGTCACCGCAACGGGCGACCACATGACCACCGCCCTCTTCTGACCCCGCCCCCGGGGCCCGCACCGTCCGGCGGGCCCTGCGCCAATCACCACGAAGGTCCCGTGCATCACACCGCTTCACCACGCGGTCCGTCGCCGGGTTCACCTCCCCGCCGCCGTCACCACCGCGGCCGCCGACCACGCCACCCCCGTCATCCCTTAGACCCACAAGCCCCACGCGAAAGAAGCCCCGATGATCTGCCTGTCCTGCCAGTCGCCGAACACGTTCCGGATCGCGGCCGGTCAGCACCGGTGGATGTACCGGACATGTCGGGGAGTGAGCACCGCGCAAACCGCTCCCCCCGGACCGGCGCCCGCATACCCTGGACGCTTCCCAGTTCAGGACTTGGAGCTGCACTTCGCGGCTGTGGCCTGGAACTTGGTCGCCTCGTAAGCGGTCCGCTGGGCCGGATTCAGATGGACGTCGGCCGTTACCGGGTCGGGGTCGGGGTAGTCCGGGTAGCCGTTCTCGCGGATGCAGGCGCTGACCATCTTCGCCTTGGCCACGAACTCCGCCGGGGCCTGTCGGGGGGCCTGCGGGCTCAGGAGCCGGTCCGCGCACTTCGCTTCGGCCGCGGCCTCGACGGCGGCGTCGTTCTTGTCCTTGTCCACGCGGAGCTGGCCGTCGTCCCGCTTCTCCAGCGGGACGCCGTTCGTCTCAAGACAGCGGTAGTACGCCACCTCCTGCGCGCTCGGCGGGGGCGTCTGCACCGCCTTCGCCTCGGCCGAGCCTTGCGAGCAGCCGGAGACGAGGGCGCAGGCGAGCAGCGCCACCGCTGTCAGGGCGTGAGTGGCTGGACGAACGTGCATGGGGACTCCGGTGAGCAGGCTGGACATGGGTGCCCAGAGGGCGAGTTGATCATGCCACGTGCACCGCTCGCGCTAATCGGTGAGTTTTCCCCGGGTGGCGGCCCGGTGCGGCTGGTCCTGCGGGGGGGGGTGTCCCTATGGGTTTCGTCAAGTGGTGGGTAACGTCCGTGACGGCTGGCCTTGAGCCGGGGAAGCCCGGTTGACCAGGGGCAACGGCTTTGGTTGTTGAGTCTGTCGTTGTGGAACCGAAGGGGTTGTGGCGGATGAGGGTTCTGTTCTTTCCCGATGAGGATGGGGTGGACGTCTCGGGCGGTGCGGCGGAACTCGTCGTCCTGGCCCTCGCCCTCGCCGCGGGGAAGGGTGGCACGGAAACCACCGCCTCGGCTGAACCGAGCTTCGGGGGCACTGAACTGGCTTCGGTCGAGGTGGTGAGCACCAGCGGCCCGGGTGTCCGTATCCGAGTTGACTCGGAGCGCGGCGCTCTACTCATCGAAGGTGACCGGCTGGGCTTGACGGCTCTCGCTGACGAAGTTCAGTCATTTGCGGAGATGGACGACGGCGGGCACCAGCACATCGAGTACTTCCCGGATCACTACTACCTTGTCGCTGGGTCACTGGCCATGGTCGTAAACAGTCCTCATGGCGGCATGCCGACTCGATGAACGACTGAGGGCAGTGGCTGGCCGGGGTTCGTAAAAGGTTGGCCCCGGTGAAGCGTCCCCAACCCCCGCCCGGGTACGGCATGGTGGACGGGCGGCGTCGACATCTGAGAGGGGCGAGATGGGTCTGGATCGTCATCCGCTGGCACACCTGCGCCGCCAGCGCCACTGGTCCGGAGACGACCTCGCCCGCCTGCTCCGTGAGCAGGCACGCAGGCGCGGCCTGCGCAGCGGCATCGACCGCAACCGGATCTGGCTCTTCGCGCCACACCGAGCGAGGAGAGCCAGTCGCTGCTGGCAGACGTCCTCGACGTTCCCACCGCCGCGATCGAACAGCTTCGATGGCCCGACTGGCTGCCCGCTTCGAACAGCCCGCCCCGTTCAGCCCCTCCGGAACCCGGGCCGCCCTGCGAGAGGTGCAGATCACCCGCATGGACCGACGATCCTTCCTGGTACTCAGCAGCAGCACCCTCAACGAGGTCGCCGCCGACTGGGCCCGCATCGAGCCACGCCACCTGTCCCAGGCCCTCGACGGACAACACGTCGACGAAGAACTCCTGACATGGCTGGAGCAGCGGTCCGGCGAGCTGCGCACTCTTGCCGCCGGACCGCATCCGGAGGTCTCCACTCTCATCGACGCCCACCTGAACACCGCGATCGACCTGATCGCCCAGGGCTACCATTCCTCGGCAGCAGGCCGCCGTCTCCACGCTGTGGCTGCAGACCTCGCGCACTGCGCCGCATGGCTGCGCTTCGACGCGGACCGGCACGCCGACGCTCAACGCCACTGGCAGGCCGTCGTCCATGCCGCGCACCAAGCCGGCGACCGCGATCTCGCGGCTGTGGCTCTGTCCGACCTCGCCTACCAGGCCACCTGGCTGTCCAGGCCTGCCGATGCGATCCGCGTCCTGGAACACGCCCGCTCCCGCACCCGTACCGCGGCTGCTCGCTCACTGCTCGACGTACGCCGCGCACGAGCCTGCGCCGTACTCCAGGACCACCAGGGAACCCAGCGCGCGCTGACTTCCGCCGAGACCGAGCTGGACCGGATACACCCCAACGACACACCCCCCGTCGTCTCCTGGATGTCGATGGCGGACATCAACGCCGACGCCGGCCGCTGCTGGCTCGACCTCGGTGACCCCGGCCGCGCCGGCACCGCGATCGACTCCGGTCTGGGCGAACTTGATCCACGCCGCTCCCGAACCAAATCAGTGTTCCTCACCTACCGGGCCGAAGGCTCCCTCCACAACCGCGACGCCTCAGCCGCCGCGGCCGCCGCCCGCGCCGCTCTCGACACCGCCCTCGACTCCGGGGCCACCCGCTGCATCGACCTCGCCTCCGCCCTCATCCGCCGCCTGGACGACCGGACCGAGCAGCCGATGGTCGAGCTGCGCGAGTACGCCCGGGAACGACTCGCTGGATGATCCGACCGCATGAACCGGGAGAGCCCGGAGCGGATCCGCACGACTAGGGTCTGTCCAGCGGATCAGACGGGAGCGTGATCCGCCGGATGCCGGAGTGACTCAGGCGATCGAGAACTGAGCGATGTACTCGGCGAACGGCGGGATTCCAACTTCTGCACGACGTGCGTCCATGCCCTCGGGTTCCTCGCAGGGCCACGGGATCGGCGAGCCGTCCTTCACGCCGGCGATCTGCGTGCCGTAGATCTGCTTCTTCCCTTCGTTCACTAGGGTGCGATCCTGCAGGAAGGCAAGATCTCGCGGCCTGGCGGCTCCGTCGGCAACGGCTGCTCCATCAGCCGCAGCGCGCGCCGCTGAGCGTGATCCTCCAGCAGACGGCCGAGCCGGTCGGCGAGAACCTGCGGCGCACCGGCGCATCGGTGCGACCGGCGAACCCGGCTGCCAGCCGGGCGAGCTCACTACGGGCGGCGGTCTCCACCAGGCGCCGGGCGGCCGTGCGTTCCGGGTGCGCCCAGACCAGGTCGACCGGGGCCAGGACGGCCCTCAGCTCAAACGATGGCCGGGACCCTCCAGAGCGATTGACAAGTCTTGATGATCTTGTAGGTGTGCAGGTCAAAGTCGTGCGGCAGGAGTTCGTCGACACGAGCCTGTGGGTTGAGCAGTCCGCGGCCGTACCGCCGCTCATGGGTGCGCCGGTCGCGGTCCTGGCGTGCCGCAGCCGTGCGCTTGGGCGCGTACAGCCGTGGTCGGCGCGGGTGGGGTTGCCGTGCCTGACCTGAGACCGGAGCAGCTGCTCGAGGTTCCTGCCACCCGAGACGGCACGGGCCTGCTCAGGATCTTTGGGTGATGGTGAGGTCATTGCCGGTTCGATTCTGCCTGGTTGTCATCCCGGCCGGTCCTTGCCCAGACTCGCCCGTGTGCTGGCTGTGCCTCGTGCGGCCGGGTCATCACTCGGCCACAGGCCTAGGAGGTCGAGCAGCTGTGCGAGGTCGTCGCGGTCGATGGCACGGTCGGCGACCGCGCGGCGCGCGGCGTCCCGGTCCACGGAGCCCACAGGGCCCAGCAGCGTTGAGGCCTCCGTCGAGGAGAAGGGATCTTTCATGGCGTGATGCCACCACAGCCGGCATCACCTGGCAGGGTGTACTGCTCCAACCGGCCTTGACCCGGCTCGCAGGCAGGAGACGTCGGGCGTTGATGGTTGTGCAGTCTTTATGCCCCGTGCTTCTCCGTCGTCGCCATTCCCGGCCCTACGTTCGCGTGTCTCCGTGGGCAGGGTTGCCGCCGCCTGGACGACACCTACGCCGGAGGCGCCGACGGGATCGGCAGCGAGAGAAGGCTCTGCGTCTATCCCTGGGCCTGGCCGGGGCTTCATCGGCGGGCCGGACCGCAGGTGCGTCACGTATGGCCAGCGGCCCGCTCCACCCGCCCGCGATGTGAGCCACGTGGCGATCTACAGGCTTCACCTGCTGCGCTTCCGCAGTCGGGGCACGCCACGGCCAGCACGGTCGGGGAGCCTGGAGGCATCGAACTCACACGTCGCCTTTGAACCTGGGCTGCGCGCGCATCGAGAATGGGCTGCACACGTTCGTCATGAGGGGAAGGGCGGACCCGCTTTCGGCCGGATCGGTCATCGTTCACGCAGTCCTTCCCCGCGACAGCGAAGCAGCGCGGGCACTGCTCGTTGATCCAGAACCGGCGAGCTACCTGACCATGCCGTGGCACTGACTTTTTCGGAGCGGTGTCACTGCGAGGCTGTGCCGGCGCCAGCACGGCAGGCACGGTGCCATCTGGGCTCTCAAGACCCGCGCGGGCCCTCCATTCAGAGACCTTGCTCAGTTCGTCAGGAGAGAGAAGACCGCCTGCGTCATCCGCCGCATCAGACAGCCCTCTCACCAGCCTGCGTACCGCATTCACCGGTGTACGGCGGCGGAGGCCCGCAAGCCTTTCCAGGGTCCGTCGAACTCGCTGCGCAGCCTTCTTCTCCGCCGCCTGTCTCTGCTGATGCAGGTTCAGCATCTGTAGTCCCGCTCCGGAGGCGACAAGATGGGTGTCGGCAGCTTCCGCGACACGCGTCTCTTTCACTGTGCGGTCATGGCTGGCTGTCGCATTGGCGCGGATCAGTAGCTGACGGACCCGGCTCGTGTCTTCGGCGGAGAGCGCCTCACCGAGCTGGGAGAACAGGTCACGGCGGACGTCGGCCTGCGCGTGCAGCCAACGGCGTGCATCGTCCACCACAACAGCGAGCTGCTCCCGAGTCTCCCCGTGCACTTCGATCAGGGCTTCTATCTCGTCGCACACCCTGGCGACCACGACCACGGACTCCACCTTGCGCGCATCAGCCAGACGACGCAGCAGCCCGACCGCCCGCACCGAAGCGTTCGGCTCCTTCCTGACCTTGGCCACCGTCCAGGAGGACGCGGGGCGTGCGCGCCGGGAACTGACGATCTGCTTCACCGCCGGAGTCGACAGACCGCGCTCGGTCATCTCGCACTCGTCCAGTGCGAACCACTCCACGCCCCGCGCAAACGCCTCCGTGCCGATCCGCACCCGGCGGTGAGTGCCCTCACTGTCCAGACGGATGCGGTGCACGTACCAGTGCCGGACCAGGGTGGCCTCGTCCACCGGCACCGATACGCCCAGCACCGGCTCGATGCCGTCCTCGTCCCAAACGGGCGCGACTTCCCGGTCCAGGTGGACACGTAGCCCGCGGCTCTTGAACCGGATGTCGAGAACGGAACCGATCGCAGCACGGCCTGGTCGGGCGAAGTCGAAGACTGCCTGCTCGCCGTGGTCACGCAGCCAGGCCACAGCAGCAACCTTCACATACAAGTGGTCGGCACTGGACACTCCCCTCGCCCGCCGACGGCACTCGTGGCCCACTGCCTCGGCGCCCGGGTGGTGGGCGAAGTGGCAGACCCGATCGGTATAAAGCTTCGTCGCCAGCCGAACACCGCAGCCGCCCAGGAGCAGCCCGCACCAGAACGTGTCGTTCTCGTGCCTTTGGCGGAAGGCGTCCAGCTCGATCGCCTCCAGCGGCAGCATCAGCGGCTCCTCCGAGTCCGCGCCGCCCATGACCGCCGTCTGAATCTGCCGCCTGTCACCCCGCATGTACCCCCCACCCTTCATCCCAACTCATCGTGCCACCAGCAACGTTGGCACCGCAGCTCATCGCGTGATCAAGCCGTCGTCCGGAGGGGCGGAGTCTGAGCCGGCGCCAATTGCCGCTCCGAAAAGGTGGGCACGCTCGGCGCGGGCCGGCGGAGGGCGGCGTCCTCGATTGCCGCGGCCCGGAGGCGCCGCTGCGCGCGCCCTCGATCGGCAACGGCGCGTCCTGCGGGACGACGGCCGGGGCGGGGAACGCGTGCCAGCTGCGCTCCCGCAACTCCCGGGCCTGCCGCTCCACCGCATCCCGCCATGGAAGTCACCTCCGGCCGGGCGGAGCCTCACGGTGCGCGGCGATGGCGCGGCAGTAGCCGTCCGGGGCCGGCCTCCGTGTGGGCTGAGCGGGATCGGACGGGGCTGCATGGGCGGCGGCATCGGCCTGTGTAAGCACGGGGCCGGGAGGCAGATTCCGCAGGGTGCGCACGACCGTACGGCCCGCCGCAGCGTTGGCGGCCGCCACGATGGGGGCCTGTTCCAGGCGTGCCTTCATCTCCCAAGCCGACGAGTCGGGGCACCCGGTCGCCGGACTGCGGTCGGGGCCGACGGCTGCCACGTGCCGGGCGTGGGCGGGAGCGACAGCCGCCAACTGCTCCCGCAGGGAGCCGCCGGCAGCCGGGAGCTCCCGGGCCCGCTCGACCGGCCGTGCGGCCGATGAGCTTTCCCGTACACCGGTCGGACGGGCGGATCAGCGCAGTCCGGCCAAGAGGTCGTTCTCGGGTACAGCCGCGCCGGTGGCGTCCCTGCCGCGTACGAAGGTCTCCATGCCATTCAATGCGCCGAACCTCTCCTTGCCCATCTCGAGGAAGAAGATGTTCTGACCCCCATCGAGGCGGCCTCGCGGGATCCGGCGCATGATCTCTCCGAACCGCTGCATCCCCGAGCGGGGGCATCGTCGTCCAGTACACCTTCGGTGTCAGCGCGGTCATCTCCAGCGCCGCCATCGTGATGCGGTGCTCCTGGATGTGGTCGGGGTGGCCGTAGAAGCCGTTCTCGTCGTAGGTGACGACCACATCGGGTCGGTAGTGCCGCATGCGTTTCGCAAGTCGGGCGGCGCCTTCCTCCACGGGGGTCTGCCTGGCCTCGGCCGGCGGCCGCACGGTCCCCGCCACAGTCCGCCTCGGTCCCCGACCCCGCGCTCACCCCTCGGGAGCGGGGGCCGGAGAACCCGCCACCAAGGCCTCCACCTGGGGCCGCAGCGCGGGCTCCGCGCACAACGCGAAGTGATCGGTCCGCCGCAGGTCGAACACGCCCCGCACGCCACGCCGCCGCGCATGCGCGACCAGATCGTTGAAATGCGTCTCGAAGCGCGTGGAGAAATGGATCCGCACCGGCCCCCCGCACACAGACCGCAGCCGCTCGCACCGGCGCACGAACCGCTCGTAGGAGCCAACCTCCTCCGCGTCCTCCCACACCTCGCCCGCGTGCCGGCACACCTGCGCCAGATCCTTCCCGGCGATCCGATGCAGGTAGTCGCAAAAATTCGCGAAGGTGTCCAGGTCCCGGGTCGCCGCCACGATCCCGCGCAACGCCGCGGCCGGATCGGCCAGGTCCAACCCGGCCAGGGCCCGGGTGACGGGGAGAGTGGACCGGTTCATGTTCGGATCCAACAGCAACACCCCCGCGAGCGCGGGCCGCTGCTCCGGATGCTCCGCCCACCGCTCAGCGAGGCGCAGCACCGTGTCGGCCCCGTACGAGAACCCCACGAGCACGAGCCGCTTGCCCGGGTGGCGCCGGGCGAGGGCCCTGATGGCGCCCGCGATCAACTCGGTGTGCGTGGCCAGGCCGATCGGCCGGTAGCGCGCGTCGCGCGCCTCTTCCGGATGGTGGCCGAACGCCGTCAATGCGACGGTGTGCGGTCGGGCCGAGGCCATGTACGAGCGGAACTCCGAGGCGTCCGTGCCCAGACCATGCAGCAGGACCACCAGGTCACGCGAAGCCGTGGCCCGCTCTAGGTAGCGCAGCCGGCGGCCAAAGACCATGTGGTCCGCCGGCAGGTCCACGTCGAAGTCGTCGGCACTGATCTCGAAGGAACCCTCGACCACCACCGACCCCGCGTCCCGGCCACCCGAACCCGCCCTGCCGCCGCCCCACCACCCGAGGCCGAAACCGGCGCCCGCGGCGAGGAACGCGACACCGGCCGGCGCGACGGCGTACGCCCCGACCCAAGCGAGCACGGCGCGAGCCTCGTCCCGGAAGATCCCGACCAGGACCCCCACCCCCCCCCC
>NZ_JARAYQ010000309.1:0-8600 GCF_033794505.1 Streptomyces sp. MB09-01
CCCCCCTCCCCCTGGGAATGTGATGTCCCCCGTCCTGGCTACCGGCACCCCGGTGCACCGCGGAAGCATCGGCCCCTGGGTTCGCTCGCGCGCCCCCGACCGAGCGGCACGGAGCGACAGGGTACGCCCGCACCTAGACCGCCCGGCAGGAGCTGGCGAGCCAGCTCCTGCCGGGCGGTCTAGGTGCGGGCGTACCCGATCCGTACCGGCCGCTCGGTGCGGGGCGCGGGCACGATCGCGAGTGCGGCTGCTTCCGCGCGTCGCCGGGGAGCCGGTCGGCGTGGACGGGGATCTCCAGTTCCTCGCGGGATGCGGGGACGAGGACGCAGCGCGGGGTGTGGTACTTCGCGGCGGTCTTCCCGCCACGGTTACGGAAGGCGCTGCCGGCGGGCGCGTCAGAGTTCGGGCAGTCGTGAGATTCTACCGCCTATGCCGCCTGATCCGGCGTCAAATCCATGCGGGCAAGACTCTCGGAAGCGCCTCGTACAACGTGCGGGTTTCAAGAGGGCTCTTGCGACGACCTGCGGAAACATGATCACTCCGTGGGCTCTCGCAGAACTCTCACGGATGGTCATTCGTGAGAACGGCGAGGGGGCGCGCGCCGGTGGCCGCTCGGGGAGGCCGGGAATGCCCGCGGCCTCCCCGAGCGTGCGCACTTCGCTCAGGCCGTGGGCTCCGGGGTGATCTCAGCGATCAGGTCCTCGACGAGCCTCTTGATCTCGTGGCGGATCGGGCGGACGGCCTCCACGCCCTGGCCCGCAGGGTCTTCAAGCTTCCAGTCGAGGTAGCGCTTGCCCGGGAAGACGGGGCAGGTGTCGCCGCAGCCCATGGTGATGCACACGTCCGAGGTCCTGACCGCGCCGATCGTGAGGATCTTCGGCGTCCGGGCGGACATGTCGATGGCGACCTCGCCGGTACGGCCCAGCTGACCTGGGTCACCCAGCGCCCGCCCCGCTACCTCGCCGACGACATCGACGGCCGGGCCCCTGTTCGACGCGGCCACCGCCCGCCGCCGAGCCCTTGACGAAGGCCGCAGCGACACCGGCGGCGTCGCCTCCCTCGGCGACATCGTCGCCGTACCCTCGGTCCGCGCCGCCCGCGACGCCGCCCGGCAGATCGCCGAACTCCTGCGCTGACGAACCGAGATGACAAGGGGTGTGCCGTGGCGGTCGACGATGAGGTGGTGCTTGCTGCCGGGGCGGGCGCGGTCGACCGGCGAAGGTCCGGTGTGAGCCTCCTTTGAGGGCTCTGATGTGCGAGGTGTCGATCGCCGCGTCATCCATGTCCAGCCACCCTGCCGCCCGTAGTTCCGCCAGGAGGACCTCGTACAGACGGGGCCACACCCCTGCTCGGTCCAGTCCCGAAGGCGCCGTCAGGCCGTCACACCACTGCAACCGACCCGCTCGACGGGAACATCACGCCAGCTCACTCTCTTGCACAGCACGTAAACGATGGCCCTCGACGCCGCATGATCGTCCACCGGCCGACGTCCCGGAGGGCATCAGGCACGACATCAGCAGACCCGCCCCCGTTCCTGCCGACGCCACACCCAACTGCCAAGCCCCTCAACGAATCTCATTCTGAAACCATGGTCACTGCAGTAGTTTCAGGGCCGCGGTCGCCAGTCGTTGAGCGGTCAGGTGCTGGTCGTCGGCCGGCAGGATGAGATGGCTGATGGTCATGCGGACGATGACGTCCGAGGCCAGCTCCACCGACTCTGTTCGCTGTTGTGGGTAGCGCGTGGCCAGCCAGCCCTGGACGAGGATTTGGCCGGCATCGAAGATGGGATCCGCTCGGGCGGTGAGGTAGGGCAGGAGGCTGTCGGAGCCCTTTCGGGCAGCCGTGATGACGGCCCTTATGAGGGGCTGATTGTCGGCCTCCTGAAGTACGTGCAGGATGGCCATCCGCAGGCAGTCATGGGAGTCGGGCACGCCGGGATAGAGGGCATCGGTCACCCCCGTCAGAAACTGTCGGGTTTCGAGGACCACCAGCGCACGGCCCAGGCCGGCACGGTTGCCGAACTCCTTGTACACGGAAGGGCGCGACACTTCGGCCCGGGCCGCGACGGCCGACAGGCTGACCTGGTCCCAGCCGGCTTCGCACGTGAGGTCGCGAGCGGCGTCCAACACGCGCTGCCTCATCTGTTTGCGCCAGGCAACGCGCGGGGGGTCCGGTACCGGCCCACCGGTGAGTGTCGCCGCTTCGATCCGGTGCATTGCCGCCGCCATCCCTTGATCTTCGCAGGGAATCCCGGTTTTCAGACCGGGCGGGCGCACGGGGGTGCCGACCCCGGGGGAAGGGTCGGCACCACGTCTTGGCCACCCGGAGTGATCCGGTGGGATCAGGAACGCTTGCGCCGTGCTACGAAGAGGAGGCCGCCGCCGAGGGCGAGGACCACCGCCGCGATGCCGAGCGGGAGCACCGGGCTGAAGCCGCCCGTCTCTGCGAGCGGACCGCTTGCGCTGTGCGGCTTCAGGCCGGAGCCGCCATCGGTGCCGTCGCCGGCTTGCACGCCCGGTGAGCCGGCGGGGTCACTTCCGGCGGACTGGCCGCTCCCGGCGGTGGCGTCACCTTGCCGGCCGGGGGAGGTGACGCCGGAGGCATTTCCCGCGACACCGCTGCTCTTGGCGCCGAAGCCGTAGGCGCCCCGGTCGGGCGCCCCGCCAGGCCGGCGGGCTCCGGTGAAGTCGGTGGTGACGGCGGCGAACGGCGCACCCGAGCCGGCGGCGGGGGAGCCCTCGCTCAGCCGGAAGTCCGCTTCCGCTCCGGTGCCCGCCCTGACGAACTTCGGATCGGCGATGACATCGTTCGGGCCCTTGACCTCGGGGGCCTTACCGCCGAAGTAGATGTTGTAGTCGTAGGTCACATCCACATTCCGGGACTTGCTGTTCGTCGCTTGCCCCGGCCGGCCGTACGCGATGTTGTTGAGCAGCCGCACGTCGGTACTGTCATGCGCGAAGATGTTGGCATAGCTATCCATGCGGGTGCTGCGCCCGTTCGCGTAGGCCGTGTTGTGGACGATGTCGACGTGCTGGCTCCTGTAGGAGTGGATGCCGGAGCCGCCGTTGTCGTACGCGAGGTTGTTGGCGACCAGCACGCGTCCGCTGTAGGCGGGGTGATCGGCGTCGCCCTTGAGGGTGTCGATGATGATGCCGTTGCCGTCCGAGTAGCAGCCGCACTTCTCCCATTTGATCTTGGTCTCGTTGTCGTGGACGCGATTGCCGGTGATGCGGATCTTGTACGTCCCGGCGTCGCCGCCACCCACGTCGCGCGGGGTGAGGACGGAGATGCCGCTGGTTGCGTACACCGCGTACCAGGAGGTCCCGAACACGTGGTTGCCGGAGATGGTCACGTGGTCGGAGTCGATGGCCGATATGCCGCCGCCGGCGCAACCGTGCACCTCGTTGCCGGTCACCTCGACGTGGTGCGACAGCGCACCCGTGGACCGGTCCTTTTCCACGGAGACGCAGTTGGTGTTGTAGGTGGGGTCGCCCTTCTTCGATTCCCGTTCGGCTCCGGCCAGGGTGAGGGCCGCGTTGTTGCCCTTGATCTCGAGGTTTTTGATGGAGATGTAGGAGGCGCCGTGGACGCTGATGCCGTTCCACGCCTTCACCGGGTGGATCACCGGATGGTGGCCGGGATGAGCGGTGAAGGTGATGGGGGCGCCGGGGAGGCCGGAGCGCTTGATGGTCAGCACGTTCGACCCCTCCGAACGCTCGGAGTAGGTGCCGTTCATGATCGAGACGGTGTCGCCCGGCCCGACGCTGTCCGCGGCCTTCTGGAGGGTCCGGAAGGGAGCTCCGGTGGACGTGCCCGAGTTGCTGTCGTTGCCGCTGGGGCTGACGAAGTACGTGCGGGCCGCGGCGTGTGCCGTACCGGCTCCCACGGTGGCGAGGCCGAGCGGGGCGGATGAGGCGAGCAGTGCTGTGGTCAGGGCGAGCGTGCGCGTGTGTTTCACTGTTGCCTGGTCTCCCAGTTTGTCCTGGCGAAGCGATGGGTGCCCTCCGTCGGTCGTAGCCGAAGCGCGAGGGGCGCGCGCAAAGGACGCATGTGGTCCGAATCGCGGCGCCGGGACGAGGAGCCCGGGCTGTGAACCCCGGGACGTTCCGCTCCCAAGTCCGCTGTGAGGGGGGTGAGTTGCGTGAGTGACAGTTCCAGACCCGAAAAATGAAAACAACCCCGGACTGGGTGTAAACGTTCTGACAGCACGTCATGCAGCTGTCCTCCGTATGGATGACGCTGTGGAGAGCGCAGGCCGCCCGGTGCCGCCGTGCGTCCGGCCGACAGAGGGACGACTTCGTGGCCATGGGCCCCGCCTCGTCCCGTCCGAGCACCTGCACCCGCTGGTGAGCGAGCGTCCTTGACCTGCGGATTCACCTATACACAAGCGAGGACGCGAGGCGGGACGCATCGCGAGACACAGGCACTGGCATCTTCCGGACCGCCCGCGCAGGGCGAAGGCTCGCCCGTCCGCTGGCCTCGCGGATCCCCCGCAGCGTGGCGCTGGCCGCTGAGGCGCAGACGCAAAACCGTGTCGGCGCAGGTCACTTCCAGAAGGCGCTGCACTTGCCGGGCGGCCGAGCGGCGGCGTGGGCTTTCCGGGCCGCGGGGAGCGTGTCGACCGTCGGCTGCGCACCGGCGCGTAACGGCGTAGCCCGGTAGCCGCCCCGCAGCTGCCCCAGGCTCCCGTCGGCAGCGACGGTACGAACGTCCACCGCATGATCCGCATCATGCTCGCTCCAGGACTCCCTGACCGAGCACAACCGCTTCACCGTGCTCTCCGACCTCGACAGGCTGCCCGCCGCGGCCCGGACCGAGGAATCACCGGCGCTCGGCGTCCTGCTCGCCCGCGCCACGATGGGCGACGGCCGTGGGACACCAGCACCGTGCGCGTCCACGGGGACCTCGAACTGCCCCCGGAGGACTTGCAGATCTACAGCGAGGTCTGGAACCAGACTTTCGACAAAGGCGACGCAATTGATCAGGACCGGGCCGAACGGCCTCCAGCACCGACCCGCAGGTGAGAGGAACAGACCTCACGTGACGCTGGCGCTGCGGCGCTCCAGCAGGACCACGTCCCGCCAGGCGCCGTGATGGCGGCCGATGCGCTCGCGCGTGCCGATGACCCGGAATCCGGCCCGCGCGTGGACGGCGAGGCTGGCGGCGTTCTCGGGGAAGATCCCGGACTGGATCGTCCAGATCCCCGCGGCCTCGGTCGACTCCACCAGCGCCGCCAGGAGCTGCCCGGCGACACCGCAGCCCCGGGCGCCGGGGTGGACGTAGACGGAGTGCTCGACAACGCCCGCGTACGCGCAACGGTCGGAGACCGGGTGGCGGCAACCCACCCGAGCACCTTGCCGTCGGTGTCGAGCGCGGCGAAGCGGTGCTCGCGTAGCCTCGCCGCGTCGAACTCAGCCCAGGTCGGGGCGGTGGTCTCGAGGGTGGCGTTGCCCTCGTCGATACCCGCCTGGTAGATCGCCAGGGCCTCGTCAGCGTGCCCGTCGGTCAGCGGCGTGATGGTGATGCTCACGCGGTGGCCGCGTGGGTGAGGAGCTGACCCATGGCCGCGAGGACGGTCGGTTCGACCCGGTAGTACACCCAGGTCCCGCGCCGTTCGGAGGAGAGCAGGCCCGCCTCCCGGAGCTTCTTCAGGTGGTGGGAGACGGTGGGCTGGGAGACGCCGACGTCGGAGATGTCGCACACGCACGCCTCACCGCCCTCGTGGGAGGCGACGGCGGAGAACAGGCGCAGGCGTACCGGGTCGCCGAGGGCCTTGAACATCAGGGCGGTCCGTTCGGCCTCCTCGGCCGTCAGTGGGCGCTCGGTCAGGGGTGGGCAGCACGGGGCCACGGCCTCCGGCTCCAGCAGCGGCAACACCTTCACAGTGGACATGCCCCCATCATCCTTTGAACTTCGACACATGTCTATGTTGACCGACGTCGATGTCGAGTGCATTCTTAAGGCGTCAGGACATCGACAGATGTCGAATCAATAGGGGAGTCCGTCGTGAACGCATCCACCGAAGCCCTGCCCGTCGCCGTGATCGGAGCGGGCCCCGCCGGCCTGGCGGCCGCAGCCCACCTCACCGGGCGCGGCATCAAGCCCCTGGTCCTGGAAGCCGGAGCGGCCGCCGCCGCCGCGGTACGCGAATGGGGTCACGTTCGGCTGTTCTCCACCTGGTCCGAGCTCGTGGACCCGGCCGCCGAGAAGCTTCTGGCTCCTACCGGCTGGACGGCACCCGAGGGCGCGACGTACCCCTCCGGCGCCGACTGGGCCGCCCTCTACCTCCAGCCCCTCGCCGACGTCCTCGGGGAAAGGGTCCGCTACGGCGCCACCGTCACCGGCGTCTCCCGCCTCGGCCGCGACCGGATCGTGGACGCCGACCGCGAGCAGCAGCCCTTCACCGTGCGCATCGCGAACGCGGACGGCACCGAGGAACGCATCCTGGCCTCCGCCGTCATCGACGCCTCCGGCACCTGGTCCACCCCGAGCCCCATCGGCGGCGACGGCCTGCCCGCCCTCGGCGAGAAGGCTGCTGGCGACCGGATCTCCTACCGCATCCCCGACCTCAAGAACCCGGCCACCCGGGCCCGGTACGCGGGCAAGCGCATTGCCGTCATCGGCTCGGGCGCCTCCGCCTTCACCGCGCTGGCCTACCTCGCCGACCTCGCCAAGGCCGAGGACGCCACCGGCACACATGCCACCTGGATCCTGCGCCGCGGTATCTCCGGCTCCACCTTCGGCGGCGGCAGCGCCGACCAGCTCCCCGCCCGCGGAGCCCTCGGCCTGGCCGCCAAGGCCGCCGTCGACAACGGCTACGCCGACGCCGTCACCGGCTTCCGCACCGACGCCATCCAGCGCGACAGCGACGGCCGCCTGATCCTGGTCGCCGAGGACGGCCGCCGCCTCGACGCGGTCGACGAGGTCATCGTCCTGACCGGCCTGCGCCCCGACCTGTCCTTCGTCTCCGAGCTGCGCCTGGGCCTGGACGAGCGCCTCCAGGCACCGGTCGAGCTCGCGCCGCTGATCGATCCGAACCAGCACTCGTGCGGCACCGTCTATCCGCACGGCGTGAACGAACTGTCCCACCCCGAACAGGGCGTCTACCTCGTCGGCATGAAGTCCTACGGCCGCGCGCCGACCTTCCTCGCCATGACCGGCTACGAGCAGGTCCGCTCCATCGCCGCCCACCTCGCCGGCGACCAGGAAGCCGCCGAACGCGTCGAACTCACCCTCCCCGAGACCGGAGTCTGCGGCGGCGCCGGCCTCTTCGACCAGCCCGCGGCCGCCGAAGAGACCAGCGGCGGCGGCTGCTGCGCGGCGCCCGCGACCCTCACCGTCGGCGCCCCCGCCCCCTCTTCCGGCGGCTGCTGAACACCATGCCGCACACCGAGGCCGGCGTGGCCGCGACCGGGACGGGGGTCCGGGCGCGGCCACGCGCCGCACTGCCCGCCCTGTGCGTCACCCAGATCACCAGCTGGGGCATCCTCTACTACGCCTTCCCCGTCCTGAACCCCGCCATCACCGCCGACACCGGCTGGAGCGCGGGCGCCACCACCGCCGCGTTCTCCGCCGCCCTCCTCGTCTCCGCCCTCACCGGCATCTACGTCGGCCGCGTCCTGGACCACCGCGGCCCCCGCCTCGTCATGACCGCCGGCTCCGTCCTCGGCGTGGTCAGCCTGCTCACCGTGGCCGCCGCCCCCACCTCGCCGTCTTCTCCGCAGGGTCTCTGCTGGCCGGAGCGGCGATGGCCGCCACCTTCTACCAGCCTGCCTTCGCCGCCCTCACCCGCTGGTGGGCCCCCGACCACATCCACGCCCTGACCATCGTCACCCTCGCAGGCGGCCTCGCCTCCACGCTCTACGCACCCCTGACCGCCGTCCTCGCCGACCACATGTCCTGGCGCGCCACCTACACCGCGCTCGCCGCGATCCTCGCCCTCGTTACGATCCCCGCCCACGCCCTCGCACTCAATGCCCCCTGGCCGCCCGCCGCCAAAAGCCCCGCCCATGCCACCGACGGCAGAGATTCCGTGGTGCGCAGCAGGGCGTTCGGGATGCTGGCCGCCACCTTCGCCCTCTCCGGGTTCGCGATGTACGCCGTCGTGATGGGACTCGTTCCCCTCCTGCTCGAACGTGGATACACCACCTCCCAAGCCGCCTGGGCCCTCGGACTCGGCGGCGCCGGACAGACTCTCGGCCGCACCCTCTACGCCGCCCTGGCCCGCCGCACCGGCGTGACCGCCCGAACCACCGCACTGGTCGGACTCGGCGGCCTCACCACCGCCGCTCTCGGGGTCATCGCAGGGCCCTACGCACTCTTGGTCGCACTCGCCGTGGTCGCGGGAACAATCCGCGGCAACCTCACCCTCCTCCAGGCCACTGCCGTCACCGACCGCTGGGGCACCACCCACTACGGCCGTCTCTCCGGGCTCCTTGCCGCACCAGCCCACACCGCGGCCGCCCTCGCCCCCTTCGCCGGCGCCGCCCTCGCCGCACCGCTCGGCGGCTACCCCGCCCTGTTCGTACTCCTTGCCGCTCTCTCCGCCGTGGCTGCCGTCACCAGCCTCGGAACCCGCCCGCCCCACCTGCCCACATGAC
>NZ_JARAYQ010000030.1:0-48804 GCF_033794505.1 Streptomyces sp. MB09-01
CCGGGAAGTCGCCGCCGCCCCCACCCCGGACGCCGGCGGCGACTTCCCGGTGCTCACACCCGCCGTCGATGCCCGACTGGACGCCGCCGTGCGCAAGGTCATGGCCGAGGCGCAGGTGCCGGGCGTGATCGTGGGGCTGTGGGCACCCGGCAAGGGCAGCTACGTGAAGGCCTTCGGCGTGGCCGACAAGGCGACCGGTGCACCCATGCGGACCGACTTCAACACCCGCATCGGCAGCCAGACCAAGACGTTCACGGTCACCGCCCTCCTCCAGCTGGTCGACCAGGGCAAGGTCGGACTGGACGACCCGATCGGCGACTACATCGACGGCGTGCCGAACGGGGACCGCATCACCCTGCGCGAGCTGGCCGGCATGCGCAGCGGGCTCTTCAACTACAGCGAGGACCCGGACTTCGACAAGGCGTTCACCAGCGACCCCGATCGGCCCTTCTCGCCGCAGCAGTTGCTGGACTACTCCTTCAAGCACCCGGTCCAGTTCGAGCCGAACGCGCAGTTCCAGTACTCCAACACCAACCTGATCCTGCTCGGTCTGCTGATCGAGAAGGTCACCGGCAGGCCGCTCAAGGAGGTCATCAACCGGGACGTCGTGGGGCCGGCCGGACTGCGCCGCACGCTCTTCCCGACCGGCGCGGAGTTCCCCGAGCCGCACGCGCAGGGCTACACGGACCAGACGGCCTCCGGCAAGATCGAGGACGCGGCCGACTGGAACCCGTCCTGGGCCTGGGCAGCCGGAGCGATGATCTCCGACCTGGAGAACCTGCGCAGCTGGGCACGGACCCTCGCCACGGGCACGCTGCTGACGCCCGCGACGCAGGCACAGCGCCTGAAGACCACCTCGGTCGGCATTCCCGGCGCCGGCTACGGGCTGGGCCTCTTCAACGTCCAGGGCTGGATCGGTCACAACGGCTCGCTCCCGGGCTACGAGAGCCTGGGCGTGTACCTGCCGCAGGAGCAGGCGACCCTGGTCGTCATCCTCAACACCGACGTCCTGCACGACGGCCAGGAGCCCAGCACCCTCTTCGGCGAGGCGATCACGAGCATCGTGACGCCGGACCACGTGTACCCCGGCCACAAGCCGACGGCACCGAAGCCGTCCGCACCTGCATCGCCGGCCTCCACGCCGCCCGCGCCCACGTCCGGCTGAGGTCCGCCCCCGGCAGCACCGGATCGGGTCGGATGATCCGACTGTTATGGTCCGAGGTATGCCAGAGCTCATCAGCCCCACCCCCCGCCTGCACAGCTCCTGGCTCGCCGCGCAGCTGGAATCGGGCCCCGACGCCCACATGGACGGCGCCGGGCTCGGCTCCGACGACGACGTGGACAGCCCGGAGGGCTTCGCGGCCTGGGTGGACCGGCTGCACCGGTACGCGGACCGTACGCTGCCGGTCGAGCACGGCCGCGTGCACGCCACGTACTGGTGGATCGCCGAGGGCGACACCTATCTCGGCGCCATAGACCTGCGCCACTACCTGAACGGCTTCCTGCTCGACGCGGGCGGCCACATCGGCTACAGCGTCCGTCCCTCGGCCCGCCGCCGCGGACTGGCCACTTGGGCCCTCAGGGCCGTCCAGCACGAGGCCCGCCTGCTGGGGATGGACCGGGTACTGCTGACGTGCGACCCCGGCAACGAGGCCTCGATCCGCACGATCGAGGCCAACGGCGGTGTGCTGGAAGACGTCCGCGAAACCCTGATCGGCTCCAAACGGCGCTATTGGATCAACCTCTAGCGGTCGTGTCGTAACAGTGCCGTCCGGCCGTACCGGGTCGATAGTGGGGCTGTGAGCGACTGGTCGGAGGGACCCGGGCAGGGCGGCGCCGCAGAGGGCACCGCCTGGTCCGGACGTGACGGCGCGCGGGCCTTCGCGGCGGTGGAGGCGGCCACGGACTGGCTGCTCGGGTACCCGTTCGTCTTCCGGGCCCTGTCCCGCCGGACCGGCCCCGGCGCGGTCCTGGTGGACTACGGGTGCGGGCCGGGCCGGGTGGCCGACCGCGCGGCCCGCCAGCTGGGGGCGCGGGTCATCGGGGTGGACACCTCCCCGGAGATGCTGGCGCTCGCCCGCGCTTCGGCGACCGCGGTGGCGGAGTACCACCTCGTGGAGGACGGCCGGGTGACGGGCCTCGCGGACGGCTGCGCGGACGCGGTCATGTGCAACCACGTGCTCGCGTCGCTGCCGACCGAGGACGCGGTGCTCGGCGTGTTCACCGAGATCCGCCGCCTGCTGCGGCCGGACGCCCCCTTCGTGCTGCTGACCACCGACCCCGCCTGCAACGGCACGGAGTACGCCTCGCTGCGGATCGGCGAACCGGGCGAGGTGTACGGCCCGGGGGACGAGCTGACGGTACGGCTGCGGCGCACGGACGGAACCTGGCAGGAGATGCGCAACCACGCGTGGCCCGTCGGCTACTACGCGGGCCTGCTGGAGCGCGCCGGCTTCCGGGACGTCGTCCAGCACCGGCCCACCGTGGACGAGGCGCTCACCGTCGCCGACCCGGACCTCGTGGCCGGCCGCGCGTGGCCGGCGGAGCGTGTCAGGCCGCCCCTGGTGATCACCAGTGCGCTCGCGGTCTGACCGGACGGACGGCCCGTGGAGGCGGGTCACGAGCGTCACCGACCGCGGATCCGCGAGCCTGCGCCCCGGCCCCGCCGCCTGCTCATGCTCTCGGCCATGTTCTGCCTCGCGGCGATGGCCGCCGCGGTGCCGGGCGCCGACGGTGACGGCGACCGCGCGGCGGGTACGCGCTCGACTACGCGGGCACCCGGCTGGTGCTGCTGGGGCTGTGGTGGCCTGCCACCCGCTTCCCCGCGCCCCTGCGCATCCCGCGCTGGCGGCCACTGAGCTACTGCCTGGCCTCCGCCGTGCTCCGGGCCGCGTCGGTGGCGGTGCCCCTGCCCTGGCACTACGCCGTCCGGGCCGCGCTCCTCATCGCCGAGATCGTGCTCCTGCTGGGTTCCCGGGGCCGCGGGGGTCGGTCGTCCTTCGACTTCGTCCGACTTCGCCGCGACCTCGGCGGAACTCGTCCTCGGGTCGGCGCAGGGCAGCAGGGCCTACCTCCTCGCCCGCGACGTGGGCGGCTTCCTGCACTTCTTCGTCACTGCCGCCGTCATCTGCACGGCCGCCGGCCTGGCCACCGCCGTCGAGGAGGCCGGCCACGCGCATCTGCACCGCGGCGCGGTCTGGGCCCTCGCCGGCGGGCTCGCCGTCTACCACCTGGCCCACGCGGCCATCGCACTGCGCTTCGGCCGCCCGCCGCGAGACGTCGCGACCTGGGCCGTGCCCGGAGTCGCCGTTCCGCTGCTCGTCGTCCTGGGCACCGACCACCTCACGCCCTGGCAGGTCGTCCTGCTGCTCGCCGCCGAGGCCGTCGGCCACCTGCTGTACGCCAAGTCGATCGCCCGGCGCCGCACCCGCGCGGCGAGGAGCCGGCTCCCCTGAAAACGGAGCGATCTCCCCCGCCCGTAAGGGTGTTACTGTCGCGCCATGTCCAAGGCCGAGATAGACGTGGTGACCGCCGAGTTCTTCGGCGCCTTCGACAACCGCGGTGGCAAGGCCGCCGACGTGGGACGGCTCCGGCGGCTGATGCTGCCGGGCGCAGTGGTCGTGAAGACCGGCCCGGACCTCACCTCCTACACCGTGGACGAGTTCATCGAGCCGCGCCGGCTGTTGCTGTCCGGCGGCCGGCTGGCCGAGTTCTCCGAGTGGGAGACCTCCGAACGGACCGAGATCGCGGGCGACATCGCGTCGCGGTTCGGCGAGTACCGCAAGTCCGGGATCCTGGACGGCGAGCCGTTCGAGGGCGGCGGGACCAAGACCATCCAGTTCGTCCGGACCCCGGAGGGCTGGCGGATCGCCGCCTTCGCCTGGTTCGACCAGCCCTGACCACGAGGCCGGCGGCGCCTTGCGCCGGCCTCAGCGGGCGTCCCCGGGAGCGGTGCAGCAGCCGTCCCGGAGCATCTGGTGCAGCACGGCCCGCCAGTCCCCGGCGACCGCGTCCGCCGTCGTGCCGGAACGGGTGAAGGCGTGCTCCAGAGCGGGGCGTTCCCGCAGGAGACCGGCCCGCAGGGTCGCCCGTACGCGGATCAGGTCCGCGAAGTCGGTGAAGGGATCGCCGTCGACGAGGGTGAGGTCGGCGATCCTGCCCGGCTCCACCGTGCCGAGCCGGTCCGCGACGCCGAAGACCCGGGCCGGGGTCCGGGTCACGGTGGTCAGCGCCTGCGCCGGTGACATCCCGTACCGGTGCAGCGCGCGCAGGGCGAGGTGCAGGTGGAGCCCGACGGGGGTGAGCGGCGCGTCGGTGCCCAGCGCGAGGCGTCCGCCCCCCTCGACGACACGCCGGTAGACGCCCACCTCCCGCTCCAGGACGGCGCTCTGCTCCGCGCTCGGTGCGGTCGCGGCCGCGGCCCGGACGGCCTCCACGTCCCAGGGCGGCATCAGTGCCGTCACGCGGGGATCGGCGGCGAGCGCCGGATCGGCGCCGAGCAGCGGCAGCGCGGTGAAGGGGGTGGCGATGAGGTCGAAACCGCCGCGCGCGTACACCTCCACGGTGTCCTGGTACGTGTGGCCCCGCGGGGTCGCCCCGTGGCCGTACTCCGCGCGCTCGGTCGCCACCAGGTGCGTGGTCAGGTCCTGGCCGGCCTGGATGCCGGGGGCGCACAGGTGGGAGCCGGCCAGGACGCCGAGCCGGTCGTGGGCGAACCGGGCCGCCTCGGCCATCAGCTCGTAGGGGGCACGCACGTACGTCTTGACGAAGTCCCAGTCCAGCGCCGCGGCCCGGGCCAGCGAGCGGGCGAACCCCGCACGGGTGCGATGGGCGCGACCCATGCTGTAAGCGACCCGCGAGCCGTCGAGGAGCTCCCCGCCGGCCAGCAGCCGCGGCGCGGCGAGCAGCCCTGCCCGGATGTCCTCGCGCAGCCGGGCCTGCTCGTAGGCCGAACCGCCCAGCGAGACCACGGTGGTGACCCCGTACGCGAGGTGCAGCGCACCCTGGCGCGCACCGTACGTGTAGGGGTACGGATGGACGTGCGAGTCCCACAGGCCCGGCAGGACCGTGCCGCCGGAGGCGTCCACGGTGCGGGCGGCGCGGCGGCCCCTCCGATGCGGCTCTACCGCGGTGATCCGGCCGCCGCTGACGAGGACGTCGACGTCGGCCCGGGGCGGGGAGCCGGTGGCGTCCCACAGCAGCCCCGCGTGCACGACGGTGTCGACGGGGGCGGGGCGCCGGTAGGAGAGGGAGACGGGCACGGTGCGGGCGGGCCCGGCGGGCGCACCGGAGGCGTCGAGGGCGAGCAGGCGCAGCCGGGCGCAGGACTGGTAGAGCAGGGTGCGCGAATCCGCGGACCAGGAAGGGTGGTCGGCGGCCTCGTCGGTCAGGCGGCGGGCCGGGCCGGCGGGCGTGCCGTCGGGCCGGACGGGCAGCAGCCACAGGGCCGACTCGCTGACACAGGCCAGGAAGCGGCCGTCGGGTGACCAGACGGGTCCGGAGGCGTAGCGGTCCGCGAGCGAGGCGTGCGGGGCGAGTGCGTGCAGGCGGGCGGCGCCGGTGGCGGTGTCGACGATCCGGATGAGGTTGTAGCCCTCGCGGAAGCGCCGGCTGAGCCGGTTGCGGTCGCACAGGGCGAGGTGACGGCCGTCGGGCGACCAGCTGGGCGGGCCGGGCAGTCCGCCGCCACCCAGTGCCGGGACCAGCGGGGTCTCGGTCCCGGTCGCGAGATCGCGTACGAGGAGGTGCCCGGCCAGGTCCAGCGCGGCGAGCCGCTCGCCGTCCGGGGAGAGCGCCCCGTAGACCCGGCCGCCCGGCGCGAGCACGCTCTCCCGGCCGCCGTCGAGCTCCCGGCGGCGGACGGCGTTCAGCCCGTCGCGGTCGTCGGTGTAGACCAGGGCCCGGCCGTCCGGAGTCCACACCGGCCCCTGGACGTAGGCCGTGGCGGGGGCCTGGACGACCTTGCGCGGCGCCCCGCCGGCGACGGGCGCGACCCACAGCGCGTTGAGCGCGGCGAAGGCCACGCTGCGGCCGTCGGGGGACAGGGCGGGCAGGTGGATGCCCCGGACCCGGCGGCTCCGCTCGGCCTCCAGGACGTACTCCTTGACCCGGTAGCGGGGGCGCGTGAGGTCGAGCGTGGCGTCGAGGGGGATCTCCTGGCCGTCGCCGCCGTCACGGTGCGGGCGGATCACCCGGAACCGGCCGTCGAGGGTGATCAGCAGCCGGTCGTCGCCGATCCAGCGCGGGGGAGCGGGCGCGAGGTCGCCGTCGAGGGGGACCTGACGGCCGTCGGCGAACAGGGTCAGGTTCTCGGCCTTGCGGGGGCCGGGGGCCGCGGACAGCCAGGCGGTGCGGCCGGCCGGGGAGAGCGCCGGGGCGAGCAGCCGGCCGTCGGTGACGGTGTGTTCGATCCGTACGGTCCCGGGGCCGTCGCCGGGACCGGCGGAAACGGAGGCGATGGTCCGGGCGGTCAGGGTGTCCCCGGCCGGCGTGCCGGAGGTCACGGTGGCGCGGACGAACAGCACGCGGGAGCCGTCCGGGGACCAGACGGGGTCGAAGTCCTCCCACTCCCCGTCCTGGCCGGGCCCGTCCTGCCCGGGCAGGCCCGTCAGGCGGCGCGGGCGGCCGCCGGTGACCGGGACGGCCCAGATCCGGTACGGGCTGCCGGCCACCGGATCACCGCCGCGTTCGGAACAGCAGGCGAGGGTGCGGCCGTCGGGCGACCAGGCCGGCGCGCGGTGGTCGAAGGGACCGTCGGTGAGCCGGCGCAGGCCCGAGCCGTCCGCGTTCATCACCCAGAGGTGGAAGACGCCCCCGCGGTAGGCGCTCATCGCGACCTGCCGACCGTCGGGGGAGAACACCGGACGCCCGGGCTCCAGATCGGGCGGGGTGAGCGGCGTCGCGGGCCCGCCGTCCGGGGGCAGCGACCACAGGACGTTCTGCACCTCGGCGACGACCCGGTCCCCGCCTGCCGTGGCGGTCGCGGCGCCGTTGGTCGCACGGGTGAACCGCAGCGCGACCGGCGCCGCCCCGACCGCGGCGGCCGGGGCACCGGCCGAGGTGTCCTCGGCACCGGCCGCGGTGTCCTGGGCGCCGGCCGCGGGGGAACGGCCGAGCAGCGCCGCCGCGGCTCCCGCCGAAGCAGCCTGCAGCACGGTCCTGCGCGCAACTCGCATTCCGACCACTCGCCTCACCTGTCGAGGTACCTGCGATGACCGCCCCGGACATCCCGTCAGCAGCCAAACGATCAAGACCCCCTCCGGGCAACGGTGACACCGTCCGGGATAAATCGTTTGCTCCCGGCGGCCCTTGACGGTCGGATGGCGGTCGTGAGCACAGGACAGATGCATCCCGATCAGCACCCCGTCGGCGACGACCTCGTACGGCGGCTGGTCGCCGGGCAGTTCCCGCAGTGGGCGGGGATGCCGGTGGAAAGGTTTCCCTCCGGCGGCACGGTCAACGCCATGTACCGGCTGGGTGAGGACATGGTCGTACGGCTGCCCCTGCGCGGGGGCGGAGCCGAGGACGTGTTCACGGAACGGGTGTGGCTGCCGCGACTCGCTCCCCGGCTGCCCACGGCCGTTCCCGAGGTGCTCGGGTCCGGAGAGCCCGCCGAGGGCTATCCGTGGAGTTGGTCGGTGTACCGGTGGCTGGCGGGGGAGAACCCGGAGGCGGGCGCACTGGGCGAACCCGAGGCGCTGGCCCGGGACCTGGCCGGGTTCGTGGCGGCGATGCGGAGCATCACCCTGCCGGGGCCGCCGCCCGCCTACCGCGGCGGACCGGTCGCCTGGCTCGACGGGGCCACCCGGGCGGCGATCGAGGAACTGCGCGGGATCCCGCAGGAGGGCGTCGACTGCGATGCTGCGGCCGCCGTATGGGAGGACGCGCTGCGGGCCCCGGACCGGGGCGGGCCGCCGGTGTGGCTGCACGCCGATCTGACGCCGGGCAATCTGCTCGTGCACGGCGGCAGGCTGACCTCGGTGATCGACTTCGGGTGCACGGGGGTGGGTGACCCGGCGTGCGACCTGTTCCCCGCGTGGAACCTGCTGCCGGCCGATGCGCGGGAGGTCTTCCGCGAGGCGCTCGGCGTGGACGACGCGACCTGGAGACGAGGCCGGGGCCGGACGCTCTCGCAGGCGCTGATCGCGCTGCCGTACTACCGGAGGACCAACCGGACGATGGCGCACAACGCCCGGCACGTGATCCGGGAGGTGCTGGCGGAAGTGCACGGCATGGGCTGAGGCCTTCGGCCGCCGCCCATGGCGTGACCGGCACCGCCACGGGGTCGTCTCGCCGCCGCTCGTGCGGCGCAGCGGGCCGGGCGGGGGCTTCGGCGACGCCCCGCCCGGTTCGCCGTGCGTCGCTCAGGAGCTGGCCGCCGAGGTGCATGCCGAGCTGCCCCCGCAGAAGGTGACGTCCCAGTGGTTGCCCTCCCGCGCGTAGACGTTGCCCGCGGCGGACCGGTAGCGGGCCGCGCCGTCGCCGCGGTTGGCGATCCGCGTGAAGCTGCCCGTGACGTAGTTGCCGACACACCTGGTCGGACTGAAGTCGATCTTGTAGCCATTCCAGTGGCTGTAGGTGCCGGACGCGTGGCCCACCTCGGTACCGCCGGTGATGGTGAGGGTGCACCCGCCCGCCTTGCGCAGGGTGATGACGTCGCTGATGCTCGCGGCGTTGACCTGCTCCAGGGAGGTGCAGGTGGCGTTGGTCCGGTTGCTGCAGCCGCCGCTCGAGCACAGGCCTATTCCGCCCGTCGCGTTCAGCTTGCCGACGGCCGACGCGTGGCTGAGCTTGGCCGGGGCGGCGTGGGCGGTGCCGGGCACGAGCAGGGCGGCTAGGGCGGCGGTGGCGCCGACGAGGCTGGTGGCGAAGGTGCTGCGGACTCGGCTGCGCATGAGGATCTTCCCCTTGTCGGATCGGCGTCATGGTGTCCGGGGCCGCTCGCTGCGTAACGCGGCGCGGCCTGCCGGCCGGTGACGCCCAGTGCAGCACCGGGAGCCGAACCCGGCCAGGCCGAACAGGACGGCTGACCGGTGCAGGACGGCTGACCGGTACCGGACAGGGGAAGGGTGGTCCGGTCCGGTCCGGTTCGGTCCGGTCCGGTTCGGTACGGAACCGGCGGCGGGCCGCCTCCGTACCGTGGAGACGCTCAGTGGCCGGCGGGCAGCCAGCCGATCCTGATCGCGGCGAGCGCCAGGGTGAACCGGTTGCTCGCGCCGGACCGCTGGGCCAGGGCTTCCACCTGGCGTCGTACGGAGCGTTCGCTCAGGTTCAGCCGGCGGGCGATCGCCCCGTCCTTGGCCCCGCCGGCCAGGAGCACCAGCACCTGCCGCTGGACGGGAGACACGGCGGCGGGCTGGCGCAGGGGGTGTGGGAGCCGGCCGCGGTCGACCGCGCGCAGAGCAGGTCGATCTGTTCCAGCAGGGCGTTCTGTTCGGCCAACAGACGGCGGTGGGCCCTCAGCAGGCTTTCCCGGTCCGCCAGCAGCTCGTGGTACAGGTGCAGTGCCGGCGGCACCTGCTCACCGGCCGTCGCCGTGGTCGTCGTGGTCGTCCTGGTCATCGTGCTCCTCCGCGGCTCGGGCCCGCCCGGCCCCGTGCGTCGTCCCAGGAGCGGTACCAGGCAGATGATTTGGCCATCCTCAAGATGATCGTCTCGCTTCCGGCAAGAGCCGTGTCCGTGCCGGCCCGCGCGCTGTTCCTGACGAGCTGATCGAGCTCGGGCCGGTAGCCGGCGGGCCAGCGGCAGGCCCGGGATCGCACACGGGAGTTCGCGGAGAACTTCGCGGAGCTGCCTTTCCCCTCGGGTCCCCGGACAATTCGTCGATGAGTCGAGCCGGTTCAGTCCCAGATCATGGGGATTACCTCAATTCTGAAGTCTGGAAAGACCCGGCCTCCGGGTCATTTCCTTTGCGGCGGGTCGCCGTGTTCCTGGTGACCAGCTTTCCGCCCGGCACGGACCGGTGGAAGGGGGGACGCGTGAGAGCAAGTACTCCGGAGAGCTTGGTGTCACCGCTCGGAACCGGCCAATTGCCCTGTCCACCCGGCAATGTGCCGAGACCCGCCTGTGGATTCCGTCCGGGCTGATGCATCCTGGTGGCCGTCCGGACCGTAGGCGCCCTATACGGGGGGTAGGCATGGTCTTGATCGTTCGCGCTCCGGAGCCCGCTGCCGGAGGTGCCGAGAGCGTCAGGTCGCGACCCACAGCGGCCCTGCGGGGGCAGATCATCGCCTACCACGGCTACCGGCTGCCGGAAGGCCGGCCCCGGTCCCGGCTCGAAGTCCCCGACGGCGTCGTGACGGTGGTCATCGCCCTCGCGGGCGGCCTGAGCCTCACCGCCGGCGGACCGCCCCGGGGCGCCTCGTCCTTCCTCTCCGGACTGCGCACCACCGCGACGCGCGGTGAGCACACCGGAGGCCTGCACGGCATCGAGGTCACCTTCTCCCCGCTCGGCGCCTACCGGACCTTCGGGATACCCATGAGGCACTTCACGGAGGCCTTCGTCGACCTGACCGACCTGCTCGGCCGGACCGCAGCCTTCCTCGTCGAGCAGCTGCAGCACACCGAAGCCTGGGCCGACCGGTTCGCCCTCCTCGACGCCGTGTTCCTCTCCTGCGGCGGCGACCGCGGCGGCAGCGTCTCACCCGAAGTCCGCGAGGCGCTGCGGCGGTTGTGGGCGGCCGGCCGGCCGGAGACCCTCAGCAGCATCTCCAGCGAGGTCGGCTGGAGCTCCCGCCATCTGCGCGCCTGCTTCGGCCGGCAGGTGGGGCTGGCACCGAAGTCCGTCGCCAGGGTGGCCCGGCTCCAGCGGGCGCTGCGCCTCCAGTCGCTCGGCCTGGACGGGGCCGAAGTGGCGGCCTTGGGCGGTTTCCACGACCAGGCCCACTGCATCCGCGAGTTCAAGGCGATGACGGGGCTCACCCCGTCGCAGTTCGCGGCCCGCCGGGGCGGCCTGCCGCCCGGCTCCGCGCTGGACCGGGTGGCGGGCCGGGTGACCAGCCTGCTGTTGCCGGATACGGCCTGAACTCCGATTCCTACAAGACCGCCGGCCCTGCTTCCCCCCATGCTGCTGTGCGCCTGGAAAAGACGTTGTCGACGTGGGTAGGAGCGCCGGGATGCTGTCCGCACTGGGACTCGACACATCGACCGAGGCCGTCTACAGGCTGCTGGCCGCACGCCCCGAGGGCTGGGGCGTCGGGCAGATGGCCGAGCGGCTCGGACTCGAGGAACAGCACGTGCGGGACGCGTTGGACAGACTCGCCGAGCTCTCCCTGCTGCGCAGGTCGGCGGACCGGCCCGGAGGATGGCGCGCGATCCACCCCGAGCTGGGGCTGCAGCTGCTGCTCCGCCGCCAGCAGGACGAACTCGAGCGGCGCCGACGGGAACTGGACGAGACCCACGTCGCGGTCACCCGGATGATCGCCGACATCGCCGGGCCCGCACTCGGGGTCGCGGGCGAAGGCGGGAGCGACGAGACCGACAGCGAGCGCCTCATCGGCATGGACGCGATCCAGAGCCGACTGGAGCAGATCGCCGACAAGGCCGCCGCCTCGGTCTGTACGTTCATGCCGGGCGGCGGCCACTCCGCGGCGTCCATCGAGGCGGCACGGCACAACGACGCCCAGATCCTGCTCCGCGGGGTGGAGGTCCGGACGGTCTGCCTGGACAGCGTCCGCAACAGCGCTCCGACGCTGGAGTACGCGCGCTGGCTGACCGAGTCCGGGGGCGAGGTGCGCACGGTTCCCAGCCTGCCCCTGCGGATGATCCTCATCGACGGTGCCAGCGCGCTGGTCCCGCTGGACCCGTCGGACACGCGCCGTGGTGCCGTCCTCCTCCACGCGGCCGGGGCCATGACCGCGCTGTCGACGCTCTTCGAGCAGGTGTGGGCGGTCGCGCTGCCGCTCGGCGCACAGCAGGCCAGGGACGAGGGCACCGGGCTCACCGTGCAGGAACGGGAACTGCTCACCCTTTTGGCCAAGGGGCTCACGGACGAGACGGCCGCCGGGAGGCTGGGCGTGTCCCTGAGCACCGTCCGCCGCAGCATGGCATCGATCATGGAAAGGCTCGGTGCGCGCAGCCGCTTCGAGGCCGGGCTGCGGGCGGCGCAGGCCGGCTGGCTGTGAGCGGAGCCGCACGGCGAGGGGAACGGGGACGGTGCCTCACCCCGGCGAACAGCGTCGCCGCGGTGAGGCACCGCCGGCGGTCCGGCCTCAGGAGGTAACGTCCGCCCCGGTCGCCGGCGCGAGCGGGCCGAGGAGCGCGGCCCCGGTGACGAGGAGCTTCCGCTTGGTTCCGCTCAGTGGATCCATGGACGGATGCCTGGTCATGTCCGGTCCCCTCAGAAGTCGCCCGTGCACGCGGTGTTGGTCCTGCCGAACTCGGAGGGCCAGATGCCGCAGGCCCACGCCTTCACGTCCTTGTCGTTGATCATGACGGTGTAGAACTTGCCGCTGCCGTTGGTCGTGTACTTCTTGCCCTGGCTGTTCTTGATCTCCATGCGGGAGCCGGACGGTGCGTTGATTTTGAACCGGCCCCAGGCGGCCCGGCAGGACGGGCTGTAGCGCAGCTCCATGGCGCCCATCGGGTCGCTGGACTCCGCGACCGTGCGGGCGTCGTTCTGGCACGAGGTGCTCGCAGGGTTCTTGCCGTTGCACGCCGCTCCGACGCAGGTCGGAGCGGCCGGCGGCCGACGCGGTGGGCACCGTCAGCAGGCCGGTGGCCAGGAGCGCACCGGCGCTGAGCGAGACGGCGATGATTCGGGTCCTCATGACATGCCCTTCCGAGGTGATGAGGGGTGGGTGGGGGGCGACGGACGCGTCCGTCGTGAACGCACGGGAAGCATCCGCGCGGCAGGGGTGCCCGAGGTAGGTCCGACGGCTGAGAGCAAGCGCTCCTGAACGCTTGCTCTCAGCCGCCGGACCGATTTCGCACAGGTGGCCGACGCCCCGGCCCCGCCCGTGCGATGCTGGCTCCATGACCTTGGAGGACCTGGTACGCCTGCGTCGCGCGCGGGACACGATGGACCGCGACTACGCGCAGCCGCTGGACGTTCCGGCGCTGGCCAACGTCGCCCTCATGTCCCCCGGACACTTCTCCCGCAGCTTCCGCGCCGCCTTCGGGGAGACCCCGTACAGCTACCTCATGACCCGCCGCGTCGAGCGGGCGAAGGCACTGCTCAGGCGGGGAGACCTCAGCGTCACGGAGGTCTGCTTCGAGGTCGGATGCACCTCGCTCGGGTCGTTCAGCTCGCGGTTCACCGAACTCGTCGGCGAGAGCCCGAGCGCGTACCGGGCCCGCCGCCACGAGGCCGGCGCGGCGATCCCGGCGTGCATCGCGAAAATTCATACGCGACCGATCAGAAACGGAGAAGCGGAATCGGCCACCGCCTCGTAGCGTCGGAGGCATGACCATCAAGCTCTCTCAGTGCTTCATCGCAGTCGACGACCACGACAAGGCGCTCGCGTTCTACCGCGACGTCCTCGGCATGGAGGTGCGCAACGACGTCGGGTTCGAGGGGATGCGCTGGGTGACCGTCGGCTCACCCGAGCAGCCAGACGTGGAGATCGTCCTCGAACCTCCGCTCGCCAACCCCAACGCCTCCCCGACGGACAAGCAGCAGATGGCGGAACTGCTGGCCAAGGGCATGCTGCGCGGGGTGATCTTCTCCACCGACGACGTCGACGCGACCTTCGAGCGCATCCAGGCAGCCGGCGGGGAGGTGTTGCAGGAGCCGATCGACCAGCCGTACGGCGTCCGCGACTGCGCCTTCCGCGACCCGGCCGGCAACATGCTCCGCTTCAACCAGCCGAAGCGGTGAGACCGCAGGCAACAGGGTCCGGACCAGCGAAACCGACGGGGACCGCGCACGCGGTCCCCGCCCGAACGACGGAGAGACGATGAGCAAGGCCACGGGGACGGGGACGGGGGCGCGGTCGTCCGCGCCGCACGGTGCCGACAGCCACGATGTGATCCGCGTGCACGGCGCGCGCGAGAACAACCTCAAGGACGTCAGCATCGAGATCCCGAAGCGCCGGCTCACGGTGTTCACCGGGGTCTCCGGCTCGGGCAAGAGCTCGCTCGTGTTCAACACGATCGCCGCGGAGTCCCAGCGGCTGATCAACGAGACGTACAGCACCTTCGTCCAGGGCTTCATGCCGACGCTCGCCCGCCCCGAGGTCGACGTCCTCGACGGTCTGACGACCGTCATCACCGTCGACCAGCAGCGGATGGGCGCCGATCCCCGCTCCACGGTCGGCACCGCCACCGATGCCAACGCGATGCTGCGCATCCTCTTCAGCAGGCTCGGGAAGCCCCACATCGGCCCGCCCAGCGCATACTCCTTCAACACCGCCACGGTCCGGGCGAGCGGGGGGATCACCGTCGAACGCGGCGCCGCCAAGACCAAGACGGTGAAGGCGACCTACAACCGCACCGGCGGCATGTGCACGCACTGCGAAGGCCGCGGCAAGGTCTCCGACATCGACCTCACCCAGCTCTACGACGACTCCAAGTCCATCGCCGAGGGCGCGTTCACCATCCCCGGCTGGAAGTCGGACAACGTGTGGACCGTGGGGATCTACGCCGAGTCGGGATTCCTCGACCCGAACAAGCCGATCCGCCGGTACACCAAGAAGGAGATGCAGGACTTCCTCTACCGCGAGCCGACCAAGGTGAAGGTCAACGGCGTCAACCTCACCTACGAGGGGCTGATCCCGAAGATCCAGAAGTCCTTCCTGTCCAAGGACAAGGAGGCGATGCAGCCGCACATCCGGGCGTTCGTGGAGCGGGCGGTCACCTTCACCACCTGCCCAGAGTGCGACGGCACCCGGCTCAGCGAGGGGGCCCGGTCGTCGAAGATCAAGCGGATCAGCATCGCCGACGCCTGCGCGATGGAGATCAGGGACCTCGCCGAATGGGTCCGCGGTCTCGAGGAGCCGTCGGTGGCACCGCTGCTCTCCGCCCTGCAGCAGACCCTCGACTCCTTCGTCGAGATCGGCCTCGGCTACCTCGCCCTCGACCGGCCCGCGGGCACGCTGTCGGGCGGCGAGGCGCAGCGCGTCAAGATGATCCGCCACCTCGGCTCCGCGCTCACCGACGTCACCTACGTCTTCGACGAGCCCACGATCGGCCTGCACCCCCATGACATCCAGCGGATGAACGACCTGTTGCTGCGGCTGCGCGACAAGGGCAACACGGTCCTCGTGGTGGAGCACAAGCCCGAGGCGATCGCGATCGCCGACCACGTGGTCGACCTCGGCCCCGGCGCCGGGACGGCGGGCGGCACCGTCTGCTTCGAGGGCACCGTCGAGGACCTCCGGGCCGGCGACACGATCACCGGCCGCCATCTCGACGACCGGGCCACCCTCAAGGAGACGGTGCGCGAGCCCGCCGGCACCCTGGAGATCCGCGGCGCGACGGCGAACAACCTGCGGGACGTCGACGTCGACATCCCGCTCGGAGCACTGGTCGTCATCACGGGGGTCGCCGGCTCCGGCAAGAGTTCCCTCGTCCACGGGTCGATTCCCGCGCGCGAGCAGGTGGTGTCGGTCGACCAGACGCCGATCCGCGGCTCCAGGCGCAGCAACCCGGCGACCTACACCGGACTGCTCGACCCGATCCGCAAGGCGTTCGCCAAGGTCAACGGCGTGAAGCCGGCCCTGTTCAGCGCCAACTCCGAGGGTGCCTGCCCCACGTGCAACGGCGCCGGGGTCATCTACACCGACCTGGCGATGATGGCGGGCGTCGCCACCCCCTGCGAGGACTGCGAGGGGAAGCGGTTCCAGGCGGAGGTGCTGGAGTACAAGCTCGGCGGCCGCGACATCAGCGAGGTCCTCGCGATGTCCGTCAACGAGGCCGAGGAGTTCTTCGGCGCCGGCGAGGCGCACACGCCGGCCGCGCACAAGATCCTGGACCGGCTCGCCGACGTGGGCCTCGGGTACCTCACCCTCGGCCAGCCGCTCACCACGCTGTCCGGCGGCGAGCGGCAGCGGCTCAAGCTGGCCACCCACATGTCGGAGAAGGGCGGCGTCTACGTCCTCGACGAGCCGACGACCGGCCTCCACCTCGCCGACGTGGAGAACCTGCTCGGCCTGCTCGACCGGCTCGTCGACTCGGGCAAGTCCGTCATCGTGATCGAGCACCACCAGGCGGTCATGGCGCACGCCGACTGGATCATCGACCTCGGCCCCGGCGCCGGCCACGACGGCGGCAAGGTCGTCTTCGAGGGCACTCCCGCCGACCTCGTGGCCAAGCGCTCCACGCTCACCGGCGAGCACCTCGCGGCCTACGTCGGCGCCTGACCCCTGGCGGGCGTCGCACGCGCACCGCTACGGGGACTGCCCCGGCCGGATGTTCCGGCCGGGGCAGTCGTCGTACGCGTGCACGCGCCCGGCGGGTTACCAGAGCACGGGCAGGCGCTCCGGCAGGCGCTTCATGAAGCGGGTCCGCCAGACCAACTGGTCGATGGGGACGGCGAGCTGGAGGTTGGGCATCTTCTCCAGCAGGACCTCGATGGCGATCTCGGTGTGCCGCTTGCCGAGGGCGGTGGCGGGGCAGTAGTGCTGCCCGCCGCCGAAGGAGAGGTGCGTGCCGGCGTTCGCCCGGTCGATGTCGACGACGTGCGGGTCCGGGTACACGGCCGGGTCGGTGTTGGCGGCCTCGACCAGGACGAGCATCAGCTCGCCCTTCTTCACCTCGACGTCGCCGAGGGTGACGTCCTCCAGGGCGAGGCGGGGCAGCCCGTCGGCGATGGAGAGGTTGATGCGCAGGAGTTCGTCCACGGCGGCGGGGATCTTCTCCGGCGCCTCGCGCAACTGCTCCCACACCTCGGGGTGCTGGATGAGGGAGACGAGTGCCATCGTCAGGAAGCCCATGGTGGAGATGACACCGGCGCCGAAGAGCGTGACGCCGACCGTGGCCAGCATCTCGTCCGTCAGGTGGGCGTAGTCCGGGTCGTTGCGCAGGGCGGCGAGTTCGGAGATGAGCCCGGTGGTGGCGGGGTCGTCCAGGCGCTCGACCATGTAGGCCATGTCCCGGTCCCAGTTGAGCTTGGCACCGGTGACCGGGCAGGCCGAGTTCATGAAGGCGATGTCGAGGCTCGCGGCCAGGCGCGGGGCGTCGGCCTCCGGGATGCCGAGGATCCGGCAGTGGAGGCGCTCGGCGTACGGGTTGGCGAACTGGCCGCGCAGGTCGACCGGCGCCCCGTGGGTCAGCAGGCTGTCCACGAGCGAATTGGCCTCGGCGCGCATCCAGTCGATGAGGCCGTCGGTCTTGGGGTTGATCGCCTTGAGGACGGCCTTGCGAAGGCCGGCTCCGGTGATGTTGCCCATGTTGTTGACGACCTCGGGCGGGATCGTCAGGGCGTACTGGCGGGGCACGCCGGGAGCCGAGGTGTCCTTCAGGCTGAACCGGGGGTCCTCCAGGACCAGCTTGCACAGTTCATAGGAGGAGACGAGCCAGGCTTCGTCACCGGCTATCGTGCGGACCCGCTTCACGGGCTCGTTGCGGAGCTCCTCGATCTCACGGGGGAGCTGGTCGCCGCGCGCGGAGAACGGGAAGTCGAGCAGGGTGTCAGTGGGCATCGGGGTGTCCTTCGGCGGGCGTGATGATGGCGTGGCCCTGGTTGCGCGAGGCGCGCAGACCCGACCCGCGGGAGTAGAGCAGTTCCGCCATCGGCAGGAGCTGGTGGTAGCAGTTGAGCGAAGACGGCACGCCGAGGATGGCCGGCGTGTCGAGGAAGAGCGGCGCCTCGGCACAGACGTACTCGAGGCACACCTCGCGCTGCCGGGTGGTGGCGGACTTCCCGTCAAGGACCTTGGAGGAGAGGAATGCGTCGACCAGGGAGTTGCAGGTCTTGCGGAACTCCGGGTCGTTGTCGAGCAGGCTGTTCAGGTGGCTGTGCAGAGCGCGGTAGGCCGGGATGTCCGTGAGGGAGGACATCGGCCGGGCGCGCAGGCGGGTGCCGGTGGGGTCGGCTTCTGCGGCGGCGTTGTTCACCTTGGCGCGAACGCCCCGCAGATTCTTGACCGCCTTGCGTCGGGCCTCGTCCTCGCCGTAGCCGAGGGCCTCGTACATCTCCGCTACGTGCAGGTCGGTGTAAATGAGGTCGACCTGCTCGAAGTTGCGCATCCCCCATTGGGCGAGGTCGAGAACGCGCTGGGCGGAGAAATAGCTGTTGCCCGGAGAGATGCCTATGACGGCATGGTCGCCTTCGGTGCTGATCACCTGGCAATGCGGGGTGTACGGCCGGACTGTGAAGACTTCGGTCGCTGTCGTCAACAGGTGTCGGGTCCTTTGCGCCGCAAGTCCCGTGGGGCCCTGTGCCCCGGGTGTGGCGGCGACGTGAAGGAAGGTACCGCAACTCTGTGCGACCTTCCATCACTTCCTGTTGGTAACTCACCTGTCGGACAACACGGTTGTCTGGGGCATCTATTGAGTGGGCCGTGCGGGGCGAAGAGTTGGCGCTGAGTTCGCGCTGAGTTGGCGAATTCCGGGGGCCGTTGTGGCCGGGCCGGGGACGAGGCCGCCCGGATGGCCGCCGGTCCCTGTCCCCGGGCTTCGTGGACGCGTCGCCCCGTCGGTCAGAAGGTGCCCGCCCAGTCGACCAGCGGCATGGTCTCGAAGGCCGAGACGGACGTGGCCGCGGTCTCCCCGTTGTGGGAGCCGACCGTGTTGTCGCGTCCGGCGTTGAAGACGTCGTCCTGGACCACCTGGGTGATGGTGCTGCCGACGACGAACACGTACGTCGAGCCCGAGTCGGCGGCCGCGGGCGCGGCGGTGGCGAACAGACCCGCCCCGCCATGGAGGGCCGACACACGGCGATCGCCCTGAATGGCCCACGCCGGCGTGCTCTCCCCCCCCGGCGGATCGTCACGGTGGTCATCGCCCTGGCCCTGGGTGCGCTCCTCGCGCTCTCGCGTACCGTCGCCGGCAGTTCCCTGCCTCACCGCCCGCCGGCGCGCCCTCGCATCCGAGCCCGAGGCCCTCGGGCATCGCCGAACGCCGTACGGCCCCTCACTCCGGCGGCAGTTCGCGCAGTCGGCCCTCCGCGACGAAGGCGACGCCGCCCCCGACGCGCACGGAGCGGACCTCCTCGCCGAGACCGTCGGCGATGACCGTCATCTCGCTGGGGCGGCCGGTGAACCGGCCCTGACGCAGAAGGGCCGGCTCACCGGCGCCGATGCGGCCGTGGCGGCGCAGGTAGGCGGCTGCGCAGCCCGCGCCGCTGCCGGTCGCGACGTCTTCGAGGACCCCGTCGTTGTTCCAGTGCCGTCCCTCCAGGGCCGCGGCGTCCAGAAGGTAGGCGAACTGGGCGCCGATGCGGGCCAGGGGCCCGTCGAGGGGCGCGGTGACGCGGGCGCGGGCCAGCGCGTCGCCGCGTACGGGGAGCACCAGGTAGCGCAGGCCCGTGGAGACGACCTCCGGCGGCAGGCCGGGGTCCAGGTCCCCCGGTTCGAGCGCGAACAGGGCGGCGAGGCCGTGCGGGTCGGGGCGGCCGAGGAAGGCGGCGGAGCCCTGGTCGAGGAGGCTCGCGTACCGGCCCGGACCGCGCCGCTCGGTGGTGACCTCCACCGTCCGGGCCGGCAGCCGCAGGGTCCAGACCTCGCGGTCGGCAGCGCCGCGGAGGGCGTGCAGCACGGCACCGGCGCCGATGAGGGGATGACCGGCGAAGTCCAGTTCCCCGGTGAGGTCGAAGACACGGGCCCGCGCCCGCCGGGGGTGCGCGGGCGCGCCGTCCCGGAGCAGGAAGACGGACTCGAAGTGGCGCAGTTCGCGGGTGACGGCCTGCATCTGTCCGCCGGTCAGCGCATCCGCCTCGGGGAACACCGCGAGGCTGTTCCCGCTGTACGGGTGGCCGGTGAAGACGTCGACGTGGTGGTAGCGCACGGGGTCGCGGGCCGTCAGTGGGCGAAGGGCGGTTCGAAGCAGCCGCTCTCCATGTAGGGGCCGTTCGTCTTCACCTGGTAGTTGGTCTTCTGCACGAAGGCCGTCACACAGGCGTCGTCGTGGACCCGCAGCCCGACGCGGGTGCCCTCGGGGGTGACGTAGTGGTCGGCCTGGAAGCGCGGCTCCATCTCCCGCACGCTGAGCGTCCCGCCGAGCCGTTCGCCCTTCGGCCCGGTCTTCTCCTCCTCGTATCCGAGCGGCCGCAGGGCCGACCGCACGCTCTGGGGGTCCCACTTCCCCTCCTCCCAGAGCCGCTTGAGCACGGGCTCGATCCGGTCGGCCTCCCTCCGGGCGTCCTTCGCGCTGGCGGGGGACATCTCGCCGGAGCGGCGATGGGCGTTGTTGTCCCCGTAGTGCGGGGCGCCGTCGCCGGCTCCGGGCTCCACGTAGGGGGAGGCGCCCGGGGCACCGGGACTCGCACCGACGGCCGCACTCGGGCTCGCGGTCGGGAGCGCGCCCGGGGCGGCGGGTGCAGCGTCCGTGCCGCGGCGCTCGCCGCAGGCGGTCAGGGACAGGGCAGCGCTCAGGAGAAGAGCGGCCGCGGCGGAGCAGCGGCGCGGCCCGCGTATCGAATTGACCATGGGAGGACTCTGCCATGCCGGGCCGCGAAGCCGCCCTCCGCCACCACGGCCAGACCCCCTAGGCTTGGGTGGTGACCAGCGCAGGGCCCAGCCGCCGACGGGCGATCGCCGCCGGGCTCGGCGCCCTCGCCGGGGCACTGGCCGGCTGCTCGGGCGAGGCCGGACCGGTACGCAGGCTGCGGCTCGCGACGGGACCGGAGGGCGGGCCGTACAACGCCTTCGGGAAGGCCCTCGCCCAAGCCGTCGCCGCGAGCGGCCGGCCGCTCGAGATCGTGCCCGTCAGCACCGCGGCGAGCGTGGACAACCTCCGCCACCTCGACGGCGGCTCCGTGGAACTGGCGCTGGCGATGGCGGACGTGGCCGAGGATGCGGTACTCGGGCGCGAGTCGTTCTCCCGGCCGGCCGCGGTGACGGCACTGGCCCGGGTGTACGTGAACTACACGCACCTGCTCGTCCCTGCGGACGGGCCGGTACGCGCGGTCCAGGACCTCGCAGGGCGTCCGGTCGCGGCCGGCGCGGAGGGCTCGGGCGTACAGGTCGTGGCGGAACGGGTCCTGCGGGCGGCCGGTCTGAGCGGGGGCCCCGCGCCCGCCCGCGCACGGCGCCTGGGCCTCGCGGCCTCGGTCGGGGCGCTGCGCGAGGGCACGGTCGACGCGTTGTTCTGGTCCGGGGGCGTGCCCACACCGGCCCTGTCGGGGCTGGCGCGCGAGCTGCCGCTGCGCTTCCTGCCCCTCGACGGCTACGTGGGCGCGCTGCGGGAGCGGTACGCCCCCGCCTACTCGGCGGTCACCCTGCCGGCCGGGGTGTACGGGCTCGCGGAGCCGGTCGGGACCATCGGGGTCGGCAACTACCTCCTGGCCCGTGCGGACGTGGGGGAGGGCGCCGCGCGCGGGCTGCTCCACGTCGTGTTCGAGCAATGGCGTGACCTGCTGCGCGAGGTCACGGCGGGGGCGCGGCTGGAACCCCGGTTCGCCATCTCGACCGGGGAGGTGCCGCTCCACCCGGGGGCGGTCGCCTACTACCGGTCGGTCTACGGGTGAGCCGTCACGGGGCCGCGAGGCGGAGCTCGACGACCAGGCCGTGCGGCACGTTGCCGCGGACGTCCAGCCCTCCGCCGCTGCCGCGGGCGAGCTCGTCGGCGATGGCCAGTCCCAGGCCGCTGCCGCGCACGTTCTGGTGCGCTGGGGAGCGTGCGAAACGCCTGAGCAGCAGCTGCAGTTGGTCCTCCGGCGCGCCCGGGCCGTCGTCGGCGACCCGGACGACCGCGCTCCCGTCGGCCGCACGCGTGACGAACACCTCGACCCGGCCGTCACGCGGCACGAACTTGACGGCGTTGTCGAGGAGCGCGTCCAGGATCCGGCCGGCCGCGTCGGGCAGCGCCCGCGCCCGCAGTTCCTCGGGCAGGCCGGCGGCCGTCAGGCGCAGTCCCGCGGCGCGGAACACCGGGGTCCAGGCCGTCACCCGGTCCCGTACCGCCTGCGCCACGTCCTGGTCGCCCGGCTCCGCCGTGCCGGACTCCACCCGTGCCAGGGACAGCAGGCCGTCGAGGAGTTCCTCCAGGCGCTCCGCCTCGTCCAGGGCGCGGGCGTGCTCGGTGCGGCCGGGACCGGGAGCGATGTGCGGTTCCACGTTCTCCAGCTGCAGCACCAGGGTGGCCAGCGGGTTGCGCAGCTGGTGGGAGGCGTCGGCGACGAAGTCGCGCTGGCGGCCGATGGAGTCGGCCACGGCCTCCGCCATGGTGTTGAAGTGCTGCCGCAGGTGGCGCAGTTCCGGCGGCCCGGTGTCGGAGACGGCCCGCGCCTGGAGGCTGCCGGCGGTCAGCCGTTCCACCGCCCGGTCCAGATCGAGGAGCGGGCGCATCAGCCAGCGCGCGATCCCCGCCGCGACCAGGGCCGCCGCCGCGAAGGCGGCGACCGCCCCGGCGGCGATGAGCGCCCAGCGGACCGCCACGTCCCGGCGGGCGGCGTCGGTGGGGACGGCCAGCAGGACCGCCCCGCTGACCCGCTCGTCCCGGCCCACCGGTTCGGCGAGCACGACGGTCCTCGGGCCCCAGGGGCGCAGGGTGGGCAGCCGGTCGGTGGAGCGGCCGGTGAGGGCGCGACGACGGGCCTCCGCCGCCGCGGAAGGGGCCCTCGGGGCGGCGGAGGCGCGAGTGCCGGAGCCGCCGTCCGGGCCTGCTTCGCCCGAACCCATCCCCGTCCCCGTCCCCGTCCCTGTACCCGTTCCGGTTTCGGTGGCCGCGTCCGTGGCGGCCTGCGACGCGGGCCCCGAACCGGCCCGTGCGACGGTCTCTCCCGCCGTGTCGACCACCACCACGCCGGCTCCGTACAGCTCGGCGTAGCGGCCGATCTCGGCCGAAAGCTCCGCCCGGTCGGCGGCGGTGCGCATCCGGTCGGCGAGATCGGCGAACCGCACCGCCTCCGAACGCCGTTGCAGGAGCAGGTGCTCGGTGCGGCCGCGCGCGTAGGCGTCGGCCAGGGGGACGCAGAGCAGCAGGGCCGCGGCCCCCATGAGCACCATCAGCACGGCGAGGAGCCTGCGCCTCATCGCGGGCCGTCGCCGTCCGCGGGCGCGGTGGGGGACCCGAGCTGGTAGCCGAAACCGCGGACCGTGCGCACCAGGTGGGAGCGGCCGGTCTTGGCGCGGATCCCGGCCACGTGCACGTCCAGGGAGCGGGAGGCGGTGAGGAAGGCGTCCCCCCAGATCCGGTCCAGGATCACCTCGCGGGAATGCACCTCGCCCGGGCGGGCGGCGAGGAAGGCGAGGACGTCGAACTCACGGCGGGTCAGCCGCACTTCGGCGCCCGCCACGGTGACGGTGCGGCCCGCCAGGTCGACCTCGACGTCCCCGGTGCGGACCGGCCGGCCACCGGCGCCGGTGACGTCGGCGGGGTGGGCGGGGTGGGCGCCCGCCCGGCCGGGGTGGCTGTCCGTCCGCCGGCGTACCGTGTCGATACGGGCCATCAGCTCGGCCATCCGGAACGGCTTGACCACGTAGTCGTCGGCGCCCGCCCGCAGCCCCTGCACGATGTCGCGCTCCTCGCAGCGCGCGGTCACCACGATCAGGGGCGCGTCGCACACGGTCCGCAGCCGCCGCAGCAGTTCGAGCCCGTCGAGGTCGGGAAGGCCCAGGTCCAGCAGGACGAACTCGGCCTCGTGCACGTGCCGCAGGGCGTCCAGGGCCCGGCCCACCCGGCGCACCGTGTGCCCGCGCTGGGCGAGAGCGGTGCCGAGGGCCCGGGCCATCCGGTCGTCGTCCTCGACGAGAAGCGCGTGCATGGACAGTTCCCCCGCGACGTGTGACCCGGTCGCCTCAGCTTACGGGAGCCGCCGCCGGACGTCCCGGGGCTTCACCGGCGCCCGAACCGCTCCCGATGCCGGCACCGGCACCGGCGTCGGCATCGGCCTCGGCGCGGCTGAGTGCGGCGTTGCGGGTGTCCGGCATCAGCACGTACGTCACGAGGGAGACCAGGGCGCACCCGGAGACGTACCAGAAGAACATCTTCTCGTGGCCGCTGTTCTTGAACCACAGCGCCACGTACTCCGCCGTGCCGCCGAAGAGCGCGTTGGCGATCGCGTACGGCAGGGCCACGCCCAGGGCGCGCACCCGGGTCGGGAACAGCTCCGCCTTCACCGCCGCGTTGATCGACGTGTAGCCGGTGATGACGACCAAGGCCAGCAGGGACAGGCCGAGCGCGGACCAGTACGAGGACGCCGACCCGAGCGCGGTCATGATCGGGTACGTGCCGAGGGTGCAGCCCACCGCGAAGGTGATCAGCAGCGGACGTCGGCCGATCCGGTCGGACAGCATCCCGGCGAAGGGCTGCAGCACGGCGAAGAGGGTCAGAGCGGTGAAGCTGACCAGCGTGGCGGTCGTCTTCGGCATGCCCGCGCTGCCGACCAGGTACTTGGTGAGGTAGGTGGTGTAGGTGTAGTAGGCCACGGTGCCGCCGAGGGTGAGCGCCATGACGAGCCCCGCCTGCCGTCGGTAGAGCCACAGGGCCTTCAGCGTGCCGCGCGTGCTGTCGTCGTGGGCGTCCTCGCCCGACGACTCCTCCTTGAACGCGTCGGTCTCCTGGAGCCTGCGCCGCAGCCAGAAGACGACCACCGCGAACAACGCCCCGAGGACGAACGGGATCCGCCACCCCCAGCTCTCCAACTGGGCGGTGGTGAGGGTGTGCTGCATCGTGATCAGGATGCCCAGGCCGAGCAGCTGGCCGCAGGTCATCGACACGTACTGGAAGGAGGAGCCGAGGCCGCGCCGGTTGCGGGCCGACGCCTCGGTCAGATAGGTGGCGCTGGCCGCGTACTCGCCGCCGATGCTCATCCCCTGGAGCAGGCGGGCGAGCAGCAGCACCAGCGCGCCGAAGTAGCCGGCCTGGCCGTAGGTCGGGGCCACGGCGATCAGCAGGGCGGCCACCGACATCATGGTGACGGTGAGGGTGAGGGCGCTCTTGCGGCCGTGCCGGTCGGCGGCGCGGCCGAGGATCCACCCGCCGACGGGGCGCATCAGGAAGCCGACGGCGAAGATGCCCGCCGTGTTCATCAGCTGCGTGGTCGGATTGTCGCCGGGGAAGAAGGAGTCGGCGAAGTAGATCGCGAAGCTGGCGTAGACGAACCAGTCGTACCACTCGACCAGGTTGCCGAGCGACCCGCCGATCAGGGCGAGGCGGCGCTTCTTGCGCTCGTCCCCGGGCGGTGAAGCGGGCATGACGGCGGACGCGGACATGGCGGCTCCTGACGGAAGTCCCCGAGGGGAGAGGGAGGGATGCCCCGGTGGCGGGGAGTGTCCCGAGCATGGGACCGCCGTTCTGCCCGGACAAGCTCCGGCACGCAGATCTAACATTCTGCTAAGGAAGCCGCGCAGCTGCGGGGATTTCACGGCTCGGTCATGTGCACGTCATGTCCGCTCCATGGCGGCCACCCGCAGGTGGCCCACGGTGGTGGCGCCGGCCCGGGAGCACCCCCAGGGGACCGGACCGGAGCCAGGCCCCCACCCGAAACCGTGAGCAGGAGGCAGGATGAGCGTGATCAGGAGAAGGCGGACACCGGTCGTGGCAGTGGCGGCCCTCGTGGCCCTGGGAGTGGTCGCCGGGCCGGCGCACGCCCGCGGTGACCACGGCGCGGCGGCGTCGCTGCCGCAGGTGCAGGCCTCCCTGGAGACGCCCTCCCTGTTCGACGACGAGGCCGGCGGCAACGCGAACGCCGACGACCCCGCGATCTGGCGCAACGAGAAGGACCCGGACCGGAGCCTGGTGATCGCCACCGCCAAGGAGGGCGGCCTGCGGGTCTACGACCTGGACGGGCGCCAGGTGCAGTCCCTGCCGGCCCCGCCGCCGCCGAGGGCCGGCGACGCGCCCGGGCGTTTCAACAACGTCGACCTGATCACCGGGCTCCGCTTCCCCGGCGGCGCCCGTCACGACGTGGCCGTCGTCTCGGACCGGGGCCGCGACCAGCTGCGCGTCTACCGGATCGACCCCCGCCGGCCCTCCACGCCCCTGGTCGACGTCACCGACGAGTCGGCGGCCCCCCGCGTCTTCTCCGCAGATCAGGACGAGGTCAACGACCAGCGGACCGTCTACGGCCTGGCCGCGTACACCGACCGCCGCAGCGGCCGCTCCTTCGCGGTCACCAGCCGGCGCCACGCCACCGCCCTCGCACGCGCCGAACTCGTGCCCGACGCCCAGGGGAAGGTCGGCTACCGCACGGTCCGCACCACCTCGCTGCCCTCCACCTTCACCCTGCCCGACGGGAAGACGTGGACCCCGTGCGGTGAACCGGGCGAACTCCCGCAGATCGAGGGCATGGTCATCGATCCCGACACCGGCGACCTCTACGCGGGCCAGGAGGACGTCGGCATCTGGAAGCTGGAGGCCGACCTGCGTACCCCCGCCCGGCTGATCGAGAAGGTCCGCTCCTTCGGCGTGCCCGGCACCTGGAACCCCGGGACCGAGGAATGCGACGCGGGCGCGGACCCCGGCTTCGGCGGCCGGCACGTCTCCGCCGACGTGGAGGGACTGACCCTCTGGCGCGACCCGGAGCACCCCGGGCACGGCGGCTACCTGCTCGCCTCCAGCCAGGGCGACGACACCTTCGCCGTCTTCGAGCGGGAGCGCGGCAACGCGTACGTCCGGAGCTTCCGCATCACGGCCGGCACCAGGCCCGGTGCACCCGACGGTTCGCAGGAGTGCGACGGCGCCGCCGTCACCAGTGCACCGCTGGGCAAGAAGTTCCCGAACGGCCTGCTGGTCGTCCAGGACGGAGCCAACACCCCCGAGTCCACCGGTCCCGACGGGGAGGCCCGCACCGACACCGACTTCAAGTTCGTGGACCTGGGGCGCCTCGAACGCGCCGCGCGCCTCTGACCCGGGCCCGGGCAGGCCGGGCCCGGCCTGCCCGGGCCCGGCGGGACTGGACGGCGCCGCGTTCGCGCGGCTCGGTAGGATCGCGACCGCATACGACGGAAGGCGATCATGGCGGACAGTCCCCTCAGGCCCAGCTCGTTGATCAACACGGTCTACGGGGCGTTCCTGCGACGCCTCGGAGGCTGGATCTCCGTAGCCGACCTGGTCACCCTGATGTCCGAACTGGACGTCGACGGCCCGGCGGCGCGCTCGGCGATCTCCCGGCTCAAGAAGAAGGGCGTCCTCGAACCGGAGCGCCGGGGCGCCACCGGGTACCGGCTCAGCCCGGCCGCCCAGCCCGTCTTCGACGAGGGCGACCGGCGCATCTTCGGCAGCCTGGAACCGGCGAAGCTGAGCGACGGCTGGGCGATGGCCGTCTTCTCCGTGCCGGAGTCCGAGCGGTCGTACCGCTACCAGCTGCGCACCCGGCTGACCTGGCTCGGCTTCGGCAACATCGCCCCGGGCGTGTGGCTGGCGCCCGGCCGCCTCCTCGGAGACGCCCGCGACATGCTCGTCCGCCTCGGACTCAGCGACTACGTGCACCTGTTCGCCGCCGACTACGCCGCCTTCAGCGAGCTGCCCGAGACCGTCAGCTCCTGGTGGGACTTCCCGGCGATCGAGGAGCAGTACGCGGGCTTCACCCAGGCCTACGGACCCCTCGCCGCGCAGCTGACCGAGCAGCGCGACATCGACGGCGCCGAGGCCTTCCGCGCCTACGTACCGATGCTCACCCAGTGGCGCCGCCTGCCGTACCTCGACCCGGGCCTGCCCGCCGAACTGCTTCCCGCCGACTGGAACGCGGTCGCCGCACGGCAGATCTTCCAGCAGCTGAACGAGGTACTCGCCGCGCCCGGCCTGCGCCACGTACAGGAGATCACGGGCCTGGCGGAGGAGCCGCCGAGGCCCGAGAGGGGGTAGTCCGTCTAGACCGTTTCCTGCAGCCGGTCACCCGGCACGGCCACGGGCCCGGTCGCCTCCCCGGACGCACGATGGGCCGCCGTCGCCGCGAGGAGGGTGGGGAGGACGCGGACGGCGTGCTCGGCATACCCCCGGGGCGACGGGTGGACCCGGTCCGGGCCGAGGAGCTCGGCGGCCCGGATGCGGAAGTCGTCGACCGCCGACGCGGCGATGAGCGCGCCGAGCCGCGCGGCGGCGCGGGACTGCAGGCGCCCGAGCCTGCGGGCCCGGCGCGAGGCCGCCCAGCGGACCGGCGCGCGGAAACCCGGGGCGTTGCCGGGGTCGGGGCAGGGCATGACCACGACCTGCCGGCCGGCCGCACGCAACCGTTCGACCGCGCGCTCGAAATGGCGGGCGGCGCGGCCGATGGAGGTGGGGATCAGGGTGTCGTTGCTGCCGATGAACACCACGGCGATCTCGCGTTCGACGGTGCCGATGCGGTCCAGCTGGCGGTGCAACGCTGCGGTGGTGCTGCCGGACCTGGGCAGGACCCGCAGGTACACCGGGCAGCCGGTGGTCTCGGCCAGGGCGTGGGCCAGCCGGGCGCCGAGCGTCTCCTGGAACGCGATGTCGGCGGCGCTCGTGCCGGACCGGGCAGCGGGCGCGTGGGGGACGGTCGTGGTCATGCCGCTCCTGAAGGGGTCTGGCCGGTGCCCCGGGGAATGGGCGTACCGGATAACCGCACGGGCAGCATGATGAATTGACGGTTCATCATATTTCTGAAGGGGGGCTTGGGCTCGCCCAGCCGGGAGAGGTCGGTCCACGCGGAATCGATCTTCACGGAAAGTGATCATGACGTGGCGTGGAGTGATCATGCAAACCGGCTCACCCGAAAGGGTGCCCTATGCCGTCTTCGGGGCGGCGCGGATGCCCACGTACCCCACGGGGTGCCGTCGGGGGTGGCGACCTTCGCGCCGGCAGGTGCCGAGCAGCGGGGTGATGTCGACGGCCGGGGGCTGCGCGGCCTCCCGGCCGGGTCCTGCTCCGGGAGGCCCGCTTGCCCGGCCTCGCGCCCCTCAGCGCCCCGTCGACTGGTGCAGGCGCCGCCAGTAACCGGCGAGGTCGTCGACGGCGGAGGTGACCGAGTCCAGCCGCATCGTGGTGCGGGAACTGCGCTCGTAGCGCGCCCAGTTCGGAATGGGGCCGTGGTTGGGGTCGCCGGTGCGGATGAACGAGATCCAGGACGCGTGCATGGTCGAGGCCAGGCCGTCACGGACCCGGGGGTTCAGCCCGGCCAGGAACGGCGCCTGCGACCACTTGTCGAAGTTGTTGAACGAGAACGGCAGCTCCAGGCAGTGGGCCGCCCCCAGCTGGCCGTTCTGGGCGGGCGTCGGAAGGTCGAACTGGTACGCCCAGACCGGCCGCCCGCGGGCCGCTCGCCGCTCGGCCAGCGAGACCGCCGGCATGCGGAACAGGTCGTCGCCGACCAGGTCCATGAGGACGTCGACGGGGCGGGCGCCCGGCCGGGCCTCCTCGTACGCGGTGTATGCCTCGCCCGCCCGCGCTCCGAAGGTGTTCCGCACCCGCGCGAGCACCTGGTCCTTGGTCGCCCCGGTGTATTCCGGGTCGAGCGCGAAAGCGAAGTTGGCCTCCTCCCGGGTCCAGCCGATGAGGACGTCGACGTCCGCCCCGGGGCCGCTGAGCAGGAGGTCGGCCGGGTTGCGGTCCAGCGTCGCCTCGTCGATCACCGGCAGGTAGGGGGTCGACCAGTACCCCCATTGCCTGGTGTGGCCGAACATCCCGAAGGTGGCGGCGACCAGTTGGGGCCAGGGGACGGCCCTCAGCGCGGCCACGTCCGGCACTCCGACGATCTTGAGGAAGGCGGCGCTGCGCTGCAGCGACTCGGCCCGGGTGGGGATCTTCAGCCCGAGCGGCGGGCTCTGCAGGATGGCGCGCCGGAACAGCGGGCGCCCGGCGGGCCGGGCGCCGGCGAGCGCCGCCACCGAGAAGGCGCCGCCGGACTGCCCGGCGAGCGTGATGTCGTCCGGGTCGCCGCCGAACCTGGCGATGTTGTCCCGTACCCAGCGCAACGCGGCGAGCTGGTCGGTGAACCAGAAGTTCCCGCCGGCCCCGTCCTCGCCGAAGTAGAGGTACCCCAGCGGGCCCAGGCGGTAGTTGAGGGTCACGACGACGAGATCGCCGTTGCGCGCGAACGTCTCGCCGGAGTAGTTGGGCAGCGAACCGGAACCGGAGATGAAGCCGCCGCCGTGGATCCAGACCATCACGGGGCGCTTTCCGGCATCGGCCGCGGGGGTCCAGACGTTGAGCGTGAGGCAGTCCTCGCTGAACGGGGGCGCGCCGTGGTTGCCGAGCAGCCCGCCGCCCCCTTCCTGGTAGGGCTGCGGTGCGCTCGGGCCGAAGGCGGTCGCGTCGCGCGTTCCCTGCCATCCGGGATGCGGCTGGGCGGGCCGCCACCTGAGGGCGCCGACCGGCGGCGCCGCGTAGGGCACGCCCTTGAACACGGCGAGCCCTCCCTCGGTGACTCCGCGCAGCAGGCCCGCGGGCAGCTCCACGACGGGCGGGGGCTCGTTCGCCCGCGGGGCGGCCTGCGCCGAGTGAGCGCCCGGGAGGCCGCCCGGAAGGCCGGTGAGGAAGGCGGCGCCGGCCAGCACCCCGCTGTTCTTGAGGATTTTGCGGCGCGATGGATCGTCGGTCATGGTGCTTCACTCCCTGACGGATCGGGGGCCCGCTGCCCTAATGACATAGCGTGAATTTGACGAGGGTCAGTGCTACGGCATATGGGCGATCCGGGTCAAGGGGTGGAGCGCCCCCGTCGCGCAAATCTCGTGAACTATTGACGAGCGTCGTCAATGCGCGATAGACACGTGTCACCTCGACCCCGCACTCCTCTCCCGGGACCCCGTCGGGCACCCCCACTCCGCACCCCGTTCCGCACCACCATTCCGCACCCCATCGGCACCATCCGGTCCGCCAGGGCCGGGTCACAACGTACGGAGTCCCCATGGCAGGTCGGTTTCGCCCCGTAGGTCTGATCACCGCAGTCACCGGCCTCTTGCTGGCCACGGCATGCGGTGGTGCCAGCCTCGGCAACGGCGACGGCAGCAAGCAGAGCGGGCCCGTGAAGATCGGGCTCCTGGTCCCGCAGTCCGGGACCTACAAGGCGCTCGGCGACGACATGAAGCAGGGCTTCGAGCTCTACCTCGCACAGCACGGCGGCAGGCTCGGCGGCCGCGAGGTCCAGCTCGTGGTCGCGGACGAGGGGGAGACCGCCGACTCGGGCAAGGCGGCGGCCGAGAAGCTGGTCAAGCAGGACCGGGTCCTCGCGGTCAGCGGCGTGGTCAGCTCGGCCACCATCAACGGGGTCAAGGACCTCTTCGAGACCAGCAAGGTCCCACTCGTCGGCTCCAACGCCTCGCCCACGACCCTGACCGGGACCACGTACGTCTGGCGCACCTCCTACGTCAACGACGAGCCGGGCAAGGCACTGGGCCGGCACGTCGCCGAGAAGGCGGGCGGCCCGGTCTTCCTCATCGCCGCGGGCTACCAGGCGGGCAAGGACGAGATCGAGGGCTTCAAGTCCACCTTCCTGCCCGCGGGCGGCAAGATCGCGGGGGAGGAGGTCTACACCCCGTTCCCGGCCACCAAGAACTTCCAGCCCTACCTCTCGCAGATCGAGAACTCCGGCGCCAAGGCCGTCTTCTGCTTCTACGCCGGCGGCGCGGCCGTCGACTTCGTCAAGCAGTACCGGGACTTCGGCCTGGCCGGCAAGATCCCGCTCTACGCGCCCGGCTTCCTCACCGAGGGCGGCGTACTGAAGGGGCAGGGAGAGGCGGCCACCGGCATCCTCACCGCGCTCAACTACAGCGCCGACCTGGACAACGCCGCCAACAAGCAGTTCGCACCTGCCTACCGCACCGCCTACGGCGCCGACCCGACCACGTATGCAATGGCCTCCTGGGACGCGGCGCAGGTGCTCGACAAGGCGATCAAGGCGGCCGGCGGCGCCGTGACCCCGGAGACGGTCAACGCCGCCATCGCCACGGTGGGGGACATCGACAGCCCGCGCGGCACCTGGCGGTTCAACGGCGGCGGCACGCCCGTGCAGCCCTGGTACCTGCGGGAGGTCCGGCAGGGAGCCAACACCGTCGCGGGCGACCTCGGCCGGCTGGGCGGCTGACATGGGCGGATGGCTGGACGGCAATGTCGTCAGCGTGGTCGACGGGGTCGCCTTCGGACTGCTGCTGTTCACGATCGCGGTGGGCCTGTCCCTGGTCTTCGGCATGATGGACGTCCTCAACCTGGCGCACGGCACGCTCTACCTCGCGGGCGCCTACACCGCGTACGCACTCTCCGACGGGACCCTGCCGGGCCTCCTCCTCGCCCTGGCGGCCGGGGCCCTGGTGGGCGCCCTCGGGGGAGTGGCGCTGACGGCACTCACCCAGCCGCTGGCCCGGCGCGGGCACCTGGACCAGGCCGTGCTCACCCTCGGCATCACCTTCATCGTCGCCGACCTCCTCGCCGCCGTCTTCGGCGGCGAGGTGCTCCCCACCGACCCGCCCACCTCGCTGCGCGGGACCGTGGACCTCCTCGGCCACACGTATCCGGTGTACCGGCTGGTGTTCATCGCCGTCGCCGCCGGCCTCGCCACCGTCGTGTACCTCGTCTTCGAACGCAGCTCGCTCGGAGCCCTGGTACGGGCCACCGTCGCGGACCGTGACATGGTCCGCGCCCAGGGCATCGACATCCGCAAGGTGCTCTACGGAGTCTTCGCCGCCGGCGCTGCCCTGGCAGCGGTCGGCGGGGTCCTCGGCGCGCCGATCCTCGGTCCGGGGCCGGGCGTCGACGAGAGCGTGCTCGTCCTCTCGCTCGTCGTCGTGGTCGTCGGCGGCCTCGGCTCCGTGCGCGGCGCACTCGCCGGCGCCCTGCTCATCGGCCAGGTCCAGACGCTCGGTGTGGCCCTCCTCCCCGAGTACGCGCCCTTCCTCCTCTTCGGCACCATGCTGCTCGTGCTCGTGGTCCGCCCGCACGGCCTCGTCGCATCGGCGGTGCGCACATGAGCCACGCCGCTCCGTCCGGTGTGACGAGGCCGGGCTCCGCGACCCGGCGGATGCCGGTCACCGCCGTGGTCACCGCACTCGCCGTGGCCCCCTTCCTGCTCGGCCCGTACGCCATCGGCACCCTCTCCAGGGTCCTCGTCTTCGCCCTGCTCGCGCTGAGCGTGAACCTGCTCACCGGCCTCACCGGACTGCCGACCCTCGGCCAGTCCGCCTACTTCGGCGTCGGCGCCTACACGGCGGCGATCGTCGCGACCCGGGTCACCGACATCGGCGCACTCCAACTCCTCATCGCCGCGGGCGTGTCCGCGCTGGTGGCCGTGCCGACCGGATGGCTCGCCGTCCGGGCCCGCGGCGTGGTGTTCCTGATGCTGACGCTGGCCATCGGCGAGATCGCGTACAGCGCCGCGGTCAACTGGAAGACGCTGACCAACGGCAGCGACGGCATGTCCGGCATCCCGCCCGTCGTACCGCTGCCCGGCATGCCCGCGCTGGAGCTCGACGGGCTGGTCTACTTCTACGTACTGGCCGTCTTCCTCCTGCTCTTCGCGGCCGTCAGCCGCCTCGGCTCCACCCCCTTCGCCCTCGCCCTGCGCGGAATCCGCGACAACGAGGCCCGCATGAAGGCCATCGGCTACCCCACCCGCCGGTACGCCCTGACCGTCTACTGCGGCGCCGCGGCGCTGGCCGGCGCCGCCGGGTCCCTGTGGGTCTCCGTACAGCGGTTCGTCTCGCCCGGCGACGCCGGGTTCGAGATCGCCGCCCTGGCGCTGCTGGCCGTCGTCATCGGCGGATCGGGCTCGATGTGGGGCGCCTGCGCCGCGGCCGCGCTGATCTGGACCACCCGCGACCACCTCGGGAACCTCGAGGCCGTCGCCGGACGAGGGCCGCTGCTGCTCGGGCTGCTCTTCGTCGTCGCCGTCTACACCCTGCCCCGCGGCCTGGCCGGCATACGGCTCCCGTCGAGGCCGAACCGGAAGAGGACGGCGTGAGCGATCCCGCACCCGATCTACTGGAACTGCGCGGAGTCTCGAAGCACTTCGGGTCCTTCCGAGCCGTGGACGAGGTCAGCTTCACCGTGCGCCCCGGCGCGCGCCACGCGGTCATCGGCCCGAACGGCGCCGGCAAGTCCACCCTGTTCGGCCTCGTCTCCGGAACCCTGCCCGCCACCGCCGGATCCCTTCTCCTCGACGGACGGGACGTGACCCGGCTGCCCGTGCACCGACGGGTCGGGCTCGGCATCGCCGCGACCTTCCAGCACTCCAGCCTCTTCCTGCGGGAGACCGTGCTGGAGAACGTCCTGCTCGCGGCGCTGCGCCGGGCCGGAGCCGGTAGCGGAGGGAGGCCGGGCGGGCGGCGGGGGGCCGGTGCCCGGGCCGTCGCGACCGCGCGGGCGCGCACGCTGCTGGAGCGCGTCGGCCTGCCCACCCGGCACGACCTGCCGGCGGCGGAGCTCTCGCACGGTGAACGGCGACAGCTGGAGGTCGCCGTGGCGCTCGCCACCGAACCGAGGCTGCTGCTCCTGGACGAGCCCGCAGCCGGCATGTCCCCGGCCGAGACGGAGCGGCTGACGAAACTGATCGCCGCTCTGCCCCGCGAGGTGACCGTACTCCTCATCGAACACGACCTCGACATGGTCTTCGAACTCGCCGACACCGTGACCGTCATGCACCTCGGCAACCACCTCACCACCGGATCCCCGGACGAAGTACGGGCTTCCGCCGAGGTCCAGAGCGCCTACCTGGGCACCACGGAGGTCTCCTCGTGAAAACGTTCTTCAGCGTGCGCGGCCTGCGCTCCGGATACGCCGGCGGCGTCGTGCTGGGCGGCGTCGACCTCGACCTCGAAGCGGGCGGGACCCTCGCCGTCCTCGGGCGCAACGGGGTCGGGAAGACCACCCTCATCTCGACGGTCATGGGATTCGTCCGGCCCTACGAGGGCAGCGTCGAGCTCGACGGCCGGGAGATCGGCGGAGCCCGCGTCGACGTGATCGCCCGGGCCGGGGTGGGCGTCGTCCCGCAGGGGCGCCGGGTGTTCGCACCGCTGACCGTGGCGGAGCACCTCGCGATCGCCGCGCCGCGGCGCCGCGCGCGGGGGCCGTGGACCCGGGCGCGCATCCTCGACCTGCTGCCCCGGCTGGGGGAGCGGCTGGGACACCGCGGCCACCAGCTCTCCGGGGGAGAACAGCAGATGCTCGCGATCGCCCGGGCCCTGCTGGGCAATCCGCGGCTGCTGCTCCTCGACGAACCGTCCGACGGGCTCGCCCCGGCGATCGTCGCCCAGGTGGGCGAGGTGATCCGCGAGGTGAGCGCGCAGGGCATGACGGTCGTCCTCGTCGAGCAGAACCTGGGGCTGGCCCTGTCCGCCGCCCGACAGGTGGCCGTCATGCAGAAGGGCCGCATCGTGCACCGGGCGGACGCGGCCGCATTCGCCTCCTCCCCCGACGACCGGCGGCGTCTGCTGGGCGTCGACTGACACCGGAAGGACTCACCGATGGCTCCCTCTCCCGACCGCGAACCACCGTTCACCGCCTTCGGCCGCACGGTGGTGCTCGTCGCGGACGCCGAAGCCGCCCTGGTCTTCTACCGGGACGTCCTGGGCTTCGCCGTGCTGCACGACCGGACGGCCGACGGCTACCGCTACCTGCACATCGGCCTGCCCGGCCCGACCGGAGAACGGAGGGCAGGCCTCTGGCCGATGCCCGCGGCCTCGGCGGGGGAGCGCGAGCTGATCGGCCGTCAGTGCGGTGGTCGGCCGATGCTCGTCCTGTACACGGACGACGTGCGCCGGACCGGCACGCACCTGCGGGCCCACGGCGTGCGGGTGTGGAACGAACGGGTGGGGGACGCGGGCCGTTCCCTGCACTTCGCCGACCTGTACGGCAACGTCATCGTGGCGGCGCAACTGCCCGGCTCCTGAGCCCCGGCTCCCAATCCCCTGGGGCGCTGTCGCGCAGGGCCCGGGCGAGGGGGCGGGCGGTGTCGCGGGTACGGCGCGGAACGCGCCGGCCGCCCTCGACGAGCCGGGCGGTCCGGCCCATCGTCCGCAGGGCCCGCACCGACCCGACGGCCGGCACGGCGTCCATCAGGGTCGCCATGGCCGTGTCGGTCTCGCTCCAGTCACCCGCCCGGGCCAGGACCCGGGCGAGCTCCGCGGCGAACAGCACGCGGTAGGCCGGGCCGTCACCGCCGGCGTGCGCGGCGCCGTGGAGGAGGGAGGCCGCCGAGTCCAGGTCCCCCAGCGCGGCCCGCGCCAGCCCCCGGTGGCCTTCGAGCCCTGGCCGGTCGAACCACCAGGCCCAGGGCGGGTCGCGGTCCGTCGGCGGGTCGGCGAGCAGTTCGGCGGCGGTGCGCAAGGCCCGCCCGGCCTCGGGCCCGCGCCCCAGCCGGGCCAGGGCCCGCCCCGCACGCACCTGGAAGATGGCCGCGACGCGCCCGGAAAGGTCCTCGCGGGCCAGCACGGACGAGGCGATCCGCAGCGAACTCCCGGGCCGTCCCAGATGCTCCTCCTGCATCGCCAGCACCGCGAGGATCAGGGGTTCCACGGTGGCCGGCCCGGGCCCGCGGGTGCTCCGCGCCAGCTCCAGGGCCCGCAGGTGGAGCCGCCGCGACACGCCGTGCCGTTCGGCGTCGAAGGCGATCCACGCGGCGACCTGGAACAGCTCGGCCCGCGCGGCGCGCCCGGCGTCGTCACGCCCCGCTCGGTCCCGCCCCGCGTCGTCCCGTACCGGGGCGGCGCGGCCGACCGTACGGACCGCATCGAGGGCCCCGCCCACCGCCCACCGGGCCCCGGCCGCGACATCGAGCGCGACGAGCTCCTTCGTCAAGGCCTTCACCTCGACCTCCGGCACTTCGGACACCGCCGGTCCCCCTTCCGTCGATCGGCCGGCTACTGCGCAGGGCCGGGGTCGGGCAGGACCAGCGTGGCCACGGCCCCACCGTCCGGGGCGTTCGACAAGGCCAGTTCCGCGCCGGACCACCTCGGCCTGGCCCAGCGCGATCGTCAGTCCCAGGCCGTGCCCCCGCCCGCGCTCGGCCGCGCCGGTACGGAACCGCTGGGGCCCCTCGGCCAGCAGCGTCGGTCACGCATCCCCCGGAGCGTGTGCGGGGACGGATCGCGCCCCCTGTGATCATCGTAGGCCGCCCGGCCGGGCCGGTCGACACGGCCGTGGCTGCACGGCTGCGGGGAGCCACGGCGTGAGGATGGGGCCATGCCCGACACCTTCGCTTCGCGCACCATCGACGTGACGACCGGGGACCGGGAGACGGTCCACGACCTGACCGCAGCCTGTGCCGCCTTCCTCGGGGAGGTGGCGCGGGGCCGGTGCGGACTGCTGAACGTCTTCACGCCCCACGCGACCGCCGGCCTCGCCGTCATCGAGACGGGAGCGGGCAGCGACGACGACCTCCTGACCGCCCTGCGGTCCCTCCTGCCCGCCGATGAGCACTGGCGGCACCGGCACGGATCCCCCGGCCACGGCCGGGACCACGTACTGCCCGCGATCGTGCCGCCCCACGCGACGCTCCCCGTGATCGACGGAACGCTCGCGCTGGGCACCTGGCAGTCCGTCACCCTGGTGGACACCAACCGCGACAACCCGCGGCGCCAGGTCCGCCTGTCCTTCCTCAGCTGCTGAAGGAGCGTCAGACCGGGGGCGCAGGGGTGAAGACGTCACCATCATGACAGGTCAGAGGGCATTTTCGTAGGACCAAGGGCACAGGCGGATTGTCTTGTTCAGACCCCTGTGCGGCTTTGAGAATCACCGTCATGACTCACACAGCGCACCCCAGCCACGACGCCGTACTCAGAGCCCGAGTGGCCCTCCTCGGATCACAGGCGCTGCCGGTCCGTCAGGAGGTTGCCGCCTACCGCGTGCTCGCCCAGGTGAGTCCGCTGGCGTACCTGCCCCTGCTGACCGACGCGCTGTACGAATACAGCCGCCAGGAGTTCGCCGACCAGCCCGGGACGGCCCTGGCCCTGCGTGCGGAGGCCGTCGCCGCCGCACGCCGCATGTACTCCATGGAGCCCGAGCGTGCGGACCTGCTGGTCGGCGCGCTGATCCGCTACAAGAAGCAGCTGAAGGCGATGGGCCGTCAAGCGGAACTCGACGCCGTGGAACGGGAGATGGCCCGGATCGTATGACCGATACCGGCCGCGTCCGCGCGAGCACGGGGACCGCCGTGCGGAGCCGGGTCGGTCACCAGCGCCAGGTGAGGGCTTCGCCCTCCGCGACCTCGGACCAGCGCTGCGCCGCGCGGTCGAGCGCGGCCGAGGCCAGGGCGGTCTGCCGGTCGTCGAGGAGCCTGCGGCCCAGCCCCCGCCCGTCCGTGGGCAGCCCCGACCAGACGCGGTAGGCCCAGTTGACGCAGAGCTCGGCCCGCATGACCGCGTCGCCCTTGCGCCGCAGGACCTTCAGCCCCGACCGGCGGTGGCGGGTCGGCGCGACCGGTTCGAATCCTTCGAAGGTGGCGCCCTCCGCCGTGGCACCCCAGAATCCGTCGGTGATGCCCAGCGCGCTCTCGACCGCCGCGTGCACGAGGTCGTGGGGCATGGTCGGGCCGGTCGGCCGGGCCGCCAGCCGGACGTCCGGGCCCCGCCGGTCCCGTACTTCGAGCTCGTGGTGGTCGTCCGGAAGCTTCCGGAAGATCATTTCCAAGGTTCCGCCTCCTAGGGTGTCCGGGCCGGCCGGCCGCAGTGCCGGCCGGCCCGGACATCAGGGTCACACGAGGTCGAACCGGTCCAGGTTCATCACCTTGTCCCACGCGGCGACGAAGTCCTTCACGAACTTCCCCTTCGCGTCGTCGCTCGCGTAGACCTCCGCGAGCGCCCGCAGCTCCGAGTTCGACCCGAAGACCAGGTCGGCGCGGGTGCCGGTCCACTTGACGGCGCCCGTGGCGGCGTCACGGCCCTCGAAGGTGCTCTCGTCCCCGGCCGTCGCCTTCCACGTCGTCCCCAGGTCGAGCAGGTTGACGAAGAAGTCGTTGGTCAGGGACCCGGGGGAGGTGGTGAAGACGCCGTGCGAGGACTGCTGGTGGTTCGCGCCGAGCACGCGCAGACCACCCACCAGGACGGTCAGCTCGGGGGCGCTCAGGTTCAGCAGGTTCGCCCGGTCGAGCAGCAGGTACTCGGCCGGCAGCCGGTTGCCCTTCCCGAGGTAGTTGCGGAACCCGTCGGCGGTCGGCTCCAGCGCGGCGAACGACTCCACGTCCGTCTGCTCCTGCGCCGCGTCCGCACGGCCCGGCGTGAAGGGCACCTCGACGTCGAAGCCGGCGTCCTTGGCCGCCTGTTCGACGGCGGCCGCACCGGCGAGCACGATCAGGTCGGCGAGCGAGATCCGCTTGCCGCCGGACCGGGCGGCGTTGAAGGACTCCTGGATACCCGTCAGCGTGCGCAGTACCGTCGCCAGCTGGTCGGGCTCGTTGACCTCCCACCCGCTCTGCGGCTGGAGCCGGATGCGCGCGCCGTTGGCCCCGCCGCGCTTGTCGCTGCCGCGGAACGACGAGGCCGAGGCCCACGCCGTGGACACGAGCTGGGACACCGTCAGGTCCGAGGCGAGGACCTGCTCCTTGAGGGAGGCGATGTCGCCGGCGTCGACGAGCTCGTGGGTCACCGGCGGGAGCGGGTCCTGCCACAGCAGCGTCTCGGCGGGGACCTCCGGGCCGAGGTAGCGCACGACCGGGCCCATGTCGCGGTGGGTCAGCTTGAACCACGCTCGGGCGAAGGCGTCCGCGAACTCGGCGGGGTTCTCCAGGAAGCGCCGGGAGATCTGCTCGTAGGCCGGGTCGAACCGCAGCGAGAGGTCGGTCGTCAGCATCGTCGGAGCGTGGCTCTTGGACGCGTCGTGGGCGTCGGGCACGGTACCCGCGCCGGCCCCCTCCTTCGGCCGCCACTGGTGGGCGCCGGCAGGGCTCTTGAACAGCTCCCACTCGTAGCCGAAGAGGATCTCGAAGAAGCTGTTGTCCCAAGTGATCGGCGTGTTCGTCCAGATGCCCTCGAGACCGCTGGTGATCGCGTCGGCGCCCTTGCCGGTACCGAAGGAGTTCGCCCAGCCGAGGCCCTGCTGCTCGATCGAGGCGGCCTCGGGGTCGGCGCCGACGCTCTCCGCCGGTCCCGCGCCGTGGGTCTTGCCGAAGGTGTGGCCGCCGGCGATCAGGGCGACCGTCTCCTCGTCGTTCATCGCCATCCGACGGAACGTCTCACGGATGTCGCGCGCGGCGGCCAGCGGGTCCGGAGTGCCGTTCGGGCCCTCCGGGTTGACGTAGATGAGGCCCATCTGGACCGCGCCGAGCGGGTTCTCCAGCTCGCGGTCGCCGGTGTAGCGCTCGTCGTCGAGCCAGGTGGTCTCGGGACCCCAGTAGACGTCCTCGTCGGGCTCCCAGACGTCCGCGCGGCCGCCGCCGAAGCCGAAGGTCTCGAAGCCCATCTGCTCCAAGGCCACGTTGCCGGTCAGGATCATCAGGTCGGCCCACGACAGGCTCTGGCCGTACTTCTTCTTGACCGGCCACAGGAGCCGGCGGGCCTTGTCGAGGTTCCCGTTGTCCGGCCAGCTGTTGAGCGGTGCGAAACGCTGCTGGCCGGCGCCGGCGCCACCGCGGCCGTCGCTGATCCGGTAGGTGCCGGCGCTGTGCCAGGCCATCCGGATCATGAAGGGGCCGTAGTGGCCGAAGTCGGCGGGCCACCAGTCCTGGGAGGTGGTCAGCACCTGCGCGATGTCCCGTTTCACCGCCGGGAGATCGAGGGTCTTGAAGGCCTCGGCGTAGTCGAACTCCTCGCCCAGCGGATTGGCCACGGCGGGGTTCTTGGCGAGGATCTTGAGGTTGAGCCGTTCCGGCCACCACTGACGGTTTCCGCCGCCCTGGGTCGGATGCGGGGCCCGCTCGTGTGCGACGGGGCAGCCACCGCCCTCCGGCTTGGCGTCAGTGACGATTGCATCGTGGTTCTCGGCATGGTTCTCAGACATGGGAATCCTTCCGTACCAGGCGGATCGCGGTGTTCAGGAACTGAATGCGGGGGAACTGTCGGGGCAAGGGCCCCGTGTACGGCCTCGGCCGCCTCGCTCGGTTCGACGCCGAGGCGGTCACCCGTCCCGGACGGTGTCACCTGCCGCTCTGGAGTCTTCCTGTCTCTTGGCTATCTACGAAACCGATCCTACGATGGACGGAATCCAAGTCAAGAAGCACACCAAGCCCATATCCGATCGGATCCCGGACGTCCGTCGATGAACGCCGGGTACCCGTCGAACCTGAAACAGGTGAGCCGATATGAGTGACCTGCTGCGGCGGCTGCGAGGGCGTGGCTGGCGGATGACGTCCCAGCGGCGCGTGGTCGCGGAGGTCCTCGACGGCGACCACGTGCACCTCACGGCCGACGAGGTGCACGCCCGCGCGGCCGAGCGGCTGCCCGAGATCTCCCGGGCCACCGTCTACAACGCCCTCGGCGAACTGGTCGCACTCGGTGAGGTCATGGAGGTCACCACCGACGGCCGGGCCAAGCGCTACGACCCCAACGCGCACCACCCGCACCAGCACCTGGTGTGCTCCGGCTGCGGCCTGATCCGCGACGTCCACCCGACCGGAAGCGCGCTGGCCGGCCTCCCTGCGGAGGAACGCTTCGGCTTCACGGTGTCCGGGGTCGAGGTCACCTACCGGGGCCTGTGCCCGGCCTGCGCCTAGGAGTTGTGGGAAGGGACCGGGAGTGAGGGGGCGCTGAGCGGGTAGGCGCGGCACACCGGGCTCCGCCCCGTCCTGACCGTGAGCCATCGAACTGTGGAGGTGCCATGTCGGAAGCCCCCGACGGAAGAAGCGAGAGCGAGGAGGAACGCGCGGACCGGCAGTGGCAGGAGCTGATCCAGGAGATCCGGGTCGCCCAGACGGGCGTGCAGATCCTCTTCGGCTTCCTGCTCACGGTCGTCTTCACCCCCCTCTTCCACGAGCTTCCGCAGACCGACAAGACCATCTACATCGTCACCGTCGTGCTCGGCTCCCTGTCGACCGGCGCGCTCATCGGGCCCGTCGCCTTCCACCGCATCGTCTCGGGCCGGCGCATCAAGCCCGAGGCGGTGGCCTGGGCCTCGCGCCTCACCTTCACCGGGCTCGTCCTGCTGCTGGCCACCTGCACCGCGGCCCTCTTCCTGGTCCTGCGGGTCGCCACCCGCGACGCCCTCGTGCCCTGGCTCGTGGCCGGAGTGCTGGCCTGGTACCTCCTGTGCTGGTTCGTCCTCCCGCTGTGGGCGCGGATCCGGTACACCGCCGAGCACTGAGAGGCCCGTTCACGACCCGTTCACCACGGTGCGGCGCCATCGTTCCTTCCCGGCCACCCGCCAGGCTTCAACGAGAAAATCCTTGATGCCGCACTAGACTGGTGGGTTGTTTGGCGCTGGAACGGAACAACCCGGGCAGACCTGGGCTCCGCCGGCGACCCGGAGGGTTTCCGGGAACGAGACGCGAGGGCCGATGGCTGCAACACCGGAGCACGGTGAACTCACTCTGCTCGACGGCGGGGACGCGTACGGGGCCGACTGCGGGGAGACCGGAAAATCCGCCCGCTTCTGCGCCGGCCCCGCCGCCCCGCCGCGCACCCTCGTCGACATCTTCGAAGCCTCCGTACGGGCGTACCCCGACGAGCTCGCCCTGGACGACGGCACCACCCGGTTGACCTACCGGGCGCTGGCCGCCGAGGTCGAGCGCCGCCGGCGGGCCCTCGCGGCCGCCGGGGTGGGCCTCGGCGACCGGGTCGGGGTACGCGTGCCCTCCGGCACCAACGAGCTGTACGCGGGCATCCTCGCCGTGCTCGCCGCGGGCGCCGCCTACGTTCCGGTCGACGCCGAGGACCCGGACGAGCGCGCCGAGCTGGTCTTCGGCGAGGCCGGGGTGCGGGCGGTCCTGGGCGCCGGAGCGCGCGTCGACGTCACCGACCCCGCCGACGCCGGAGCCGCCGCCCGGCCCGGCCCCGAGCACGACGCGTGGATCATCTTCACCTCCGGCTCCACCGGCAAGCCCAAGGGCGTCGCCGTCAGCCACCGCAGCGCCGCCGCCTTCGTGGACGCCGAGGCAGCGCTGTTCGTCACCGAGGAGCCGATCGGCCCGGGGGACCGCGTCATGGCCGGGCTGTCCGTCGCCTTCGACGCCTCCTGCGAGGAGATGTGGCTCGCCTGGCGCTACGGCGCCTGCCTCGTGCCCGTCCCGCGCGCCCAGGTGCGCAGCGGTGCCGACCTGGGCCCCTGGCTTGCGGACCAGGAGATCACCGTGGTCTCCACCGTGCCGACCCTGGCCGCGCTCTGGGAGCCCGAGACCCTGAACGAGGTCCGACTGCTGATCTTCGGCGGCGAGGCCTGCCCGCCCGAGCTCACCCAGCGCCTGGTCACCGAGGGCCGCGAGGTCTGGAACACCTACGGCCCCACCGAGGCCACCGTCGTCGCCTGCGCCGCGCTCCTCACCGGCGGAGAACCGATCCGGATCGGCCTCCCGCTGAACGGCTGGGAACTGGCCGTGGTCGACGAATCCGGCGAGCCCGTGCCGATGGGCGGCAGCGGCCAGCTCGTCATCGGCGGCGTCGGCCTCGCCCGCTATCTCGACCCCGAGAAGGACGCCGAGAAGTACGCCCCGCTGGAATCCCTCGGCTGGCAGCGCGCCTACCGCAGCGGCGACCTCGTCCGCGCCGAACCGGAAGGCCTCGTCTTCCTCGGCCGCGCCGACGAGCAGATCAAGCTCGGCGGCCGCCGTATCGAGCTGGGCGAGGTGGACGCCGCGCTGCAGGCCCTGCCCGGCGTCGCCGGCGCGGCCGCGGCCGTACGCACCGCGCGCAGCGGCAACCAGCTGCTCGTCGGCTACCTCGTCACCCAGGAGGGCTGGGACCACGCGGCGGCGGTCGAGCGGCTGCGCGCCGAACTGCCCGCGGCCCTCGTACCCCTGCTCGCGCCGGTCGGGGAGCTACCGACCCGCACCTCCGGCAAGGTGGACCGGAACGCGCTGCCCTGGCCCCTGCCCGAACTGGAGACCACCGGTCCCGCCGAGCAGCTCTACGGCACCGAGGCCTGGCTCGCCGAGCAGTGGAGCGAGACCCTCGGCGTGGCCGTCACCAGCGCTGCCGACGATTTCTTCGCGATCGGCGGCAGCAGCCTCGCCGCCGCCCAGCTCACCACCCGGCTGCGCACCCGCTACCCGAGCGCGGCCGTACTCGACATCTACCAGCAGCCCACCCTGCGCAAGCTGGCCCGGCGGCTGGAGAAGTCCGTCCAGGACGACGGCGCGGCCCGGACGGTCGTCCCCGTACCGCTCCGCTCCAAGGTGGTGCAGTCGCTCCTGCTGCTCCCGCTCTTCACCCTGGTCGGCCTGCGCTGGACGGTGGCGCTGCTGGCCCTGGGTAACGTCCTGCACTGGTTCGGGCCCTACCCGTGGGCGCCGACCGCGTCCTGGTGGCTCGTGGCCGCCGGCGCCGCGCTGCTCTTCAGCCCGCCCGGCCGCCTCGCGATCGCGGCCGGCGGCGCCCGGCTGCTGCTGCGCGGAGTGAAGGCGGGCCGCTACCCGCGCGGCGGAAGCGTGCACCTGAGGCTGTGGACGGCCGAGCGGCTGGCCGAGTACACCGGCGCGACCTCGCTCACCGGCTCCTGGCTGGAACGCTACGGCCGGGCCCTCGGCGCCAAGATCGGCCCCGAGGTGGACCTGCACTCGCTGCCCCCGGTCACAGGCATGCTCAAACTCGGCCGCGGCTGCGCCGTGGAGTCCGAGGTGGACCTCTCCGGGCACTGGCTGGACGGGGACCGGCTGGAGATCGGAACGGTCAGGGTCGGCGCCGGCGCGGTGGTCGGCACCCGCAGCATCCTCTTCCCCGGCGCCCGCGTCGGCAAGCGGGCCGAGGTGGCCCCCGGCTCGGCCGTGGTCGGCCAGATCCCCACCGGCCAGCGCTGGGCGGGAGCGCCGGCCGGCAAGCTCGGCAAGGCCAAGCGCAACTGGCCCAAGGAACGCCCGCCGCGTTCGGTCCACTGGCGGGCCATGTACGGAGCGACCGGCTTCAGCCTCACCGCACTGCCCGTGCTGGCCACCGTGCCCGCCCTGCTCGTGGTGAGCCGGTTCGTGCCCGCCGACGCCGGCCTCGTCCAGGCCCTGCGCGGAGCGCTGATCGCCGTCGTCCCGGGGGCGCTCGCCTTCGGGTTCGCCTACGCGCTGCTGCTGCTGGTCTCCGTACGGCTGCTCAGCCTCGGACTGCGCACGGGCAACCATCCGACGCACAGCAGGGTCGGCTGGCAGGCCTGGACGGTCAGCCAGCTGATGGACCTGTCCCGGGAGACCCTCTTCCCGCTCTACGCCGGGCTGATCACCCCCGTCTGGCTGCGGCTGCTCGGCATGAAGATCGGCCGGGGCGCCGAGGTGTCCACCGTGCTCGCCCTGCCGAGCCTCACCACCGTGGGCGAAGGCGCGTTCCTCGCCGACGACACCCTGACCGCCCCCTACGAACTGGGCGGCGGCTGGGTGCGGATCGGACACTCCGAGATCGGCCGCCGGGCCTTCCTCGGCAACTCCGGAATGACCGCTCCCGGCCGTACCGTGCCGGACTACGGGCTGGTCGGCGTCCTTTCCGCCACCCCGAAGAAGGCCAAGAAGGGCAGCTCGTACCTGGGCCTGCCGCCCGTCCGGCTGCCGCGGTCCACCGCCGACGCCGACCAGAGCCGGACGTACGACCCGCCCGCACACCTGCTGTGGGCGCGCGGCCTGGTGGAGCTGTGCCGGCTCGTCCCCGTCTTCTGTTCGGCCGCGCTGGCCGTCCTGACCGTGGCGGCCCTCTGCGCGCTGGTCGCGGCGACCGGGCTGGGGATCTGGGGAGCCGCGCTGCTGTCCGGAGCGGTCCTGCTGGCCGCCGGTCTGGCCGCCTGCGCGGTGGGGGTGGCCGCGAAGTGGCTGCTGGTGGGCCGGCACCGGGTGGGCGAGCACCCGCTGTGGAGCGCCTTCGTATGGCGCAACGAGCTGGCCGACACCTTCGTCGAGGTACTGGCGGTGCCGTGGCTGGCCGGATCCGTGCCCGGGACCCCGCTCCTGTCCCTGTGGCTGCGGGCGTTGGGGGCCCGGATCGGCCGCGGGGTGTGGTGCGAGAGCTACTGGCTCCCCGAAACGGACCTGGTGGAGCTGGGCGACGCGGTCAGCGTGAACCGGGGCTGTGTGTTGCAGACCCACCTCTTCCACGACCGGATCTTGAGGACGGATACTGTGGTCCTCCGCGAGGGCGCCACCCTGGGCCCGGGCGGAATCGTCCTGCCCGGCAGCACGGTCGGGGCCCGCAGCACACTGGGTCCCGCCTCTCTCGTGATGGCCGGGGAATCCGTCCCCGCCGACACCCGCTGGCTGGGCAATCCGATCGAGGCGTGGCGGTCCTGAAAGGACTGCACCTGCGGTGGTCGGGAGCGGCAGTGACGGCAGCAGGGCAGCAGGACACCAGCACGTCGTACGAGCACAGCGCAGGGAGCGGAAGCGGCAGTGAGCGGCCAGAAGACAGAGGTGTCGGACCCGTACTTTCCGGCCAACGGCGACTCCCGTTACCGCGTGCACCGGTACGAACTCGCTCTGCAATACCGTCCCGGCCCCAACCGGCTGGCCGGGACGGCCCGGCTCAGCGCCATCGCCGGGCGGGCACCGCTCGCGGAGTTCCACCTCAACCTGGCCGAGTTCAAAATAGGACGCGTCCTGGTCAACGGCCGCGCGCCGCACTACACCCACCGCGGCGGCAGGCTCCGCATCCGGCCGGCCAAGCCGCTGCCCGCCGGCGCCGCCTTCACCGTGGAGGTGCACTGGGCGGGCAACCCCAAGCCGGTGAGCAGCCCCTGGGGCGGGCTGGGCTGGGAGGAACTGACCGACGGCGCGCTGGTGGCCAGCCAGCCCGTCGGCGCCCCCTCCTGGTACCCGTGCAACGACCGGCCCGCCGACAAGGCCTCGTACCACATCTCCGTCAACACGCCCTCCGCCTACACGGTCGTGGCCGGCGGCCGCCTGCTCACCCGGACCACCAGGGCCAGCACCACCACCTGGGTGTACGAGCAGCCCGCCCCCACCTCCAGCTACCTCGTCGGCCTGTCCATCGGCATGCACCAGACGGTGCTGCTCGGCGACCCCGGACTCGGCGGCGTTCCGCAGAGCGCCCACGTGCCCGCGCACCTGCTGCCGCAGTTCTCCCGCGACTTCGCCCGGCAGCCCGCGATGATGCAGCTGTTCGAGGAGCTGTTCGGCCCCTACCCCTTCGGCGAGTACGCCGTGGTCGTCGCCGACGAGGAACTGGACGTACCGGTCGAGGCCCAGGGCCTCTCCCTGTTCGGCACCAACCACGTGGACGGCGCGCGCGGTTCGGAACGCCTCATCGCCCACGAGCTCGCGCACCAGTGGTTCGGCAACAGCGTGACCATCGCCGACTGGCGGCACATCTGGCTGAACGAGGGCTTCGCGAAGTACGCCGAGTGGCTCTGGTCGGAGCGCTCCGGCGGGCGCACCGCGCACGAGCTGGCGGCCTCCGCACACCGGCTGCTGGCCACGCGGGCGCAGGACCTGCGGCTGGCCGACCCGGGCCGCAAGCTGATGTTCGACGACCGCCTGTACCAGCGCGGCGGCCTCGCCGTGCACGCGATCCGCTGCGCCCTCGGTGACGGCGCGTTCTTCCGCATGCTGCGCGACTGGGCCACCGTGCACCGCAACGGGGTGGTGACCACCGCCGGCTTCACCACCCATGCGGCCCGCTACGCCGCCGAACCGCTGGACGACCTCTTCTCGGCCTGGCTGTACGCGCCCGCGCTCCCGCCCCTGCCCTCACCGCCGGCCCTGCCGTCCATACCGGCGAGGCCGGGCTACCCCCCGACGAACGGCAGACCCGACAAGGGCCGCGGCCGCGGACGCGCCTCTGCTTAGCGTCTGATCGCTCGGTGAAGAAAAGTCGCCTGGCCTCCGGGGCGGAGGTGACACCATGCGGTGCCATGGCAGATGACAGCACCAGCGTGTTCGAGGCGGGCCAGACGGGACTGGTCGTCCGGATCCCGGAGGCCGAGCCGGTCGTCCGGGCGTGGCGGGAACGGCTCGACCCCTCGGCCCACGACGGGATCCCCGCCCATGTCACCGTGCTCTTCCCGTTCCTTGACGAGGGCCGGGTGGACGCCCTCGTCCACTCGGCCCTCGCGGACCTGCTGGGCGGCCACCCGCCGTTCGACCTGCAGTTCGAGAAGTGCGGGCGGTTCCCGGACGTGCTGTACCTCGTCCCCGAGCCGGACGCGCGATTGCGGCAGCTCACGCAGGCGATCGCGGACCGCTGGCCCGAGGCTCCGCCGTACGGTGGCCGTTTCGCCGAAGTGGTGCCGCACCTGACCATCGCCCAAGGCCGGGAAGGCGTCGCCACCCTGGAGGAGATCGAGGCCGACCTCGCCGGCGGGCTCCCGTTCACCTCCCACGTCTCGTCGGTGGAACTCATGGTCCACGACGGGACGGAGTGGCAGGAACGGGCATCGTACGCACTCGGAGAACGAAGCGGCTCATGAGGCTCCTGCGCAGGCTCTAGCTCTGCCTCGTCCAGCGCTGCGACGCTTCCCCGCCGCAGGACTTCGTCACCAGGCCGCTGGCCATGCCCAGGTCGAGGCAGCCTCCGCCGAGGTCGCTCCGGAGGCTGCCGTTCGCACCCGTACGCCAGATCCGGCCGATGTCCTGGGCGCAGTCGCCCACGAAGACGGCCTGGCCGAGCCCGTTGGAGTACAGGCACTGGCCGCTCTGCTGGTTGACGAGCTTGAAGCTCCCGTCCGACCTGCCCTGCACGGTCCACCGGGCGGATCCGTCCGAGCAGTCGCCGAAGTCCGAAGACCCGAAGACCTGGGTGATGCACTTGCCGTTGTTGCCGTTGCGGTAGCGGTAGGTGCCCGAGGCGGGGGGAGCGGGAGGTGCCGGGG